>JAQGNM010000559.1 GCA_028291845.1 Massilia sp.
ACGCCGGCTCCGATGGCGACATTATCGGCAACATCGTTCACGACATCGGCTCGCCTGGCAGCTGCAACGGCGTGCATGGCATTTATTCTTCCAACCAGGGCGGCCGCATCGTCAACAACCTGGTATACCGCGTCGCCGCTTACGGCATCCATCTCTGGCATGCCGCCACCCGTGTCACGATCGCCAACAACACCCTGTTTGCCAACGGCTCGGCGCGCATGGGCGGCGGCATCGTGCTCGGTAACGGCGATGCCCCCGGCGGGGGCGTACTCAACCACACTAAAGTCATCAACAACATCATCTATGACAACCCCGCGGTATCGATCAAGGAGTTCTGCTATCCCGGTCACGAGTGCACGGGTCGCAACAACCTCTTCGCAAACAATCTGATTTTCAATAATGGTCAGCCTATCTCATTGCGTCATGGGCGCGCCAGGAACACCATCGCCGCCGATCCCCGATTCGTCGAATACCGCGCCGACGGCAGCGGCAATTATCAACTTCAGCCAGATTCCCCAGCGATCGCCAAAGGGCTGCGCCTCATTACGCCGAAGGACCGCACGGCGGCAGGGCTTGCCGCACCGACTGGCGCCAACCGTGCGCTCGACCTGGGGGCAAACATTTCGCAGGGGCCGCTGTCATCCCACATTTGCCCAAGCGGAAAATCGAAGCCGGGAGTATAGCGACTGGTGTATGGCAACGGCGGCAGCATCCGCCTGAAGGTCGGCAGCGTCACCGGCACTTCATGGCGGCCCCGCGCCTGGTCGATTTTCAGACGAACGGATCAGGCAATTACCGGCTGCACAGCGGTTCGCCGGCAAGCAACGAGGCTGTCGTGAACGCGGCGCCCGCTTATGACCTCGAGCGCATCGCGCGTCCTCGGCGGCGCTGCCGATAGCGGCGCCTGCGAGAGTCTTGACCGCCTCGCCGGCCCTTGGCCGGCTCGGCCGCTGAGGTAATAAAAGACGCCATCCACGAACTCAGGCGGTGGTTTCAGCGCCTGGTGCGGCATAATTTGTCCGGCCGGAATTGAAGCGTCTCTGCGGCGCCGACACGCCGATCAACTTCCTCTGCATCGCAGCCGCGCGTTTGCGGGGCTTCAATACGCGCCCGAATACGCTTGTTATCGTCGATGAGTGGCCGCACCGCGCCGCCCCAAACCGACAGGCGACCCTTGAACATTCTACTGATTAATCATCACGCAGGCTCCTTGGAGCACGGGATGGAATATCGCCCCTATTATCTGGCACGCGCCTGGATCGCCATGGGGCACCGGGTACGTATCGTGGCCGCTGCCCACTCGCACGTGCGGCGCAAAAATCCCGTCTTGAGCGGCCGCAGCCGGCTCGACCAGCAAATCGACGGCATCGAATACACCTGGCTCGGCACGCCGGACTACGCCGGTAATGGCTGGGGACGTATTCGAAACATGCTGACCTTCCTGTTGCGACTGCATTATTTGGCCACGGCGTTGGCGCGCAGCTTTCGGCCCGACGTCGTCATCGCCTCGAGCACCTATCCACTCGATATCTGGCCGGCACATCGCATCGCCCGTCATGCCGGGGCACGCCTGCTGTTCGAACTGCACGACCTGTGGCCCCTCTCACCCATCGAACTGGGCGGCTACGTCAGGTGGCACCCATTTATTCTCGCCCTGCAGGCAGCTGAAAATTTCGCATGCCGAAACTGCGACGCCATTGTCTCAATGTTGCCGAACGTGCGCGCTCATCTGGAAGCGCATGGCATGGCGCCGGAAAAACTGCACATCGTCCCCAATGGCACCAACGCCGCCGAATGGCGTGGCGTCCCCGCGCCACTGCCCGCACCCCTGGCATCGACGCTTGCGGCGCTGCGCGAGGGCGGCTCCTTCGTTGTCGGGTTCGCCGGCGCGCACGGCCTCGCCAACGCCCTCGACACATTACTTAGCGCAGCGGCGCTGTTACGCGACGCCCCGGTCGCAATCGTACTGGTGGGCGCCGGTCCCGAAAAAGCGCGGCTGCAGGCGCGCGCGCGCGACGAACATCTCGACAACGTCTGCTTTCTCGACGCGGTCGCCAAGGAGCAGATCCCCTCCCTGTTGCAAGCCTTCGATATCGCCTACATCGGCTTGCAACGACAGCCCTTGTTCAGATTCGGTATCTCACCCAACAAGCTGATCGATTACATGATGGCCGGCCGTCCTGTTCTGCAAGCGATCGAGGCCGGCAACGACCCGGTCGGCGAGGCGCGCTGCGGCTTGACGGTGGCCGCCGAAAATCCGCAAGCGGTCGCCGCCGGTATTCGGACCCTGATGGCCATGGCGCCGACTGCGCGCGATGAAATGGGGCGCAACGGCACCAGGTTCGTGCTCGAGAACTTGACTTACGACGTCCTCGGCGAGCGCTTTATCAAGGCATGCGCCTGACCAGGCGCGCATCAGTCACACCACCACCTACCGAGAGCCGCCATGAACGATCGCGATCCCCTGATAACGACCACCGCACCCTTCCTGCCATTTGCCTTACCGGACATCGGTGAAGAGGAAATTGCCGAGGTGGTGGCGTGCTTGCGATCGGGCTGGGTCACCACAGGGCCGAAAACGCGCCAGTTCGAGGCGGACTTTGCCGCTTATCTGGGCGGCGACATCGAAACGGTGTCGCTCAATTCCGCCACGGCCGGCCTGCACCTGGCCCTCGAGGCGCTCGGTATCGGGCCGGGCGATGAGGTCGTCGTGCCGACCATGACATTCACCGCCACCGCGGAAGTGGTGCGCTACCTTGGCGCCACTCCGGTACTGGCCGACGTCGACCCCGTCACCCTCAATCTCACCGCGGCTGGCTTCGAGGCTGCAATCACGCCGCGCACCAAGGCTGTCATTCCGGTCCACTACGCCGGCTTGCCGTGCGATATGGACGCCATCCTGGCGGTGGCCGCCACGCATGGCTTGCGTGTGGTCGAGGATGCAGCCCACGCCTTTCCCACCCTGTATAAATCGCGCCTGATAGGCACCCTCGCCAGCGACGCCACCGTATTCAGCTTTTACGCCAACAAGACAATGACCACCGGCGAAGGCGGCATGGTAGCCACCCGTGATCCCGCCTTGGCCGCCCGCATTCGCCTGATGCGCATTCACGGCATACGCCAGGACGCGTTCGCCCGCTATACGGCCACCACGCCGGCATGGTTTTATGAAGTGGTCGCGGCAGGCTTCAAATACAACCTCACCGACATTGCCTCCGCCATCGGCGTGCAGCAGTTGCGCAAGATCGACCGCTTTCTGCTGCGGCGCCAACAACTTGCGGCCAATTATGCCGACGCACTGCATGGCTTGCCTCTGCAACTGCCTGCCGACGCCGCTCCCGACAGCGGCAGCCGCCATGCCTGGCACTTGTACGTGGTGCGCCTGCGGCCCGACGCCAGCATCGAACGCGACGCCCTGATCGCCCGCCTGTGCCAGTTGGGCATCGGCACCAGCGTGCATTTCATTCCGCTTCATCGCCATCCAGTCTGGCGCGAAACCTGCCGGCGCGCCGACGCCGAGTTTCCGGCCGCCGAAGCGAGTTTTTCAACGATGCTGAGCTTGCCCTTGTACACCAGGATGAGCGACGACGACCAGCACCGGGTGGTCCAGGCGCTGCGCGACATCTTCGCCGGGCGTGCCACATGAGCAAGCGCTTATTCGATTTCCTGGCCGCCGCTGCGGGGCTGCTGCTGCTGGTCCCGCTACTGGCCCTGATCGCCGTGTGGATCCGCTGCGACTCGCCGGGGCCGGCCCTGTACTGCCAGCAACGGGTCGGACGCGGCGGCGCTCTGTTCTGGATCTATAAATTCCGCACCATGCACCACGACCGCGGCGGCGACGCCCAGTTGACGGTGGGCCGCGATCAGCGCATCACACGTGCCGGCCACTTCCTGCGCGCCTACAAGATCGACGAGCTGCCACAGTTGCTCAATGTCTTGATGGGTACGATGAGCCTGGTGGGCCCGCGGCCGGAAGTGCCACGCTATGTTGCTTGTTATCCGGAGTCGGTACGTCGCGAGGTGCTGTCGGTCGCACCCGGCATTACCGATTGGGCGTCGATCGAATATCGGCAAGAAAACGCCATCCTCGGCGCCGCCAGCGATCCGGAACAGGCTTACCTCGACGAAGTGTTGCCGGCCAAGCTCGCGTTTTATCAGCGCTACGTGCGCGAGCGCAGCTTCTGGCTCGACTTGCGCATTATCGGCGGCACGCTGGCCGCGCTGGCGCGTACACGCTGACGCCATGTTCTGGAGTCAAGTCATCCATATCGGCGATCTGCCGCTGACCATGGCGGCAGCCGCAGCCTTGGCGGTCTGGATGCTGCTGGCAGGGGCCTGGCGCATGGCGTTCTGGTGGTGCCTGCTCTTTGCGCTTGCGATCAGTCTGGTGGCGGCCTCCAAGATTGCTTTCCTGGTGTGGGGAGGCGCGCCGCCCCGCTTCAATTTCCGCGCACTCAGCGGACACGCGGCCGGCGCCACCGCCATTGCAGTGATGCTGCTCCACGTGTTGTTGCGCGCTCGTACACGCTCTGAGCGCCACGCCGGCATTGGCGCCGGCTTGCTGGCCGGCGCAATGATGGGAATTTTATTGGTCCTTCACGACGAGCACAGCATCGCCGAGGCGACCGCCGGCTGGGCGGTCGGTGCGCTGGCCGGCGCCGGCGCCATCCGCCTGGGGGGCGAGTCGCCCTCTTCGGCTTCACCAACCGCCCTGGCGTGCGCCAGCGTTGTGTTCGTTAGTTGCCTGGTCCTGCTACGCCCGCTGCCAATCGGCTACCTCATGTGGCGCGCGGCCAAGCTGGTCGCACGCCACGCGAGCGCACTTGCCATGGCGGGATTTTAACCAACCATTCGAGGTTTACATGCGCCACTCAGCCCGACCGATCATCACCTGGGATGCCCCTTCCGCAAACCGCAGCGACAGCTGGCATTCCATCGTCATCGCCATGGTGCGCGCGCTCGCCGCCATCGAAGTGGCCGCGGCGCACTTGCGCGCCCTGTTCTACCCCGGTATGCGAACGATTACCGATCCCACTTTGTGGTACCAGGGGTTTGCCTTTTTCACCGGCTTTGCCCACCAGGCAGTATTGCTGTTTTTCGTCATCAGCGGCTGGCTCGTCGGCGGCAGTCTGCTGGATAAATGGAATCAGCGCGACGCCCTTCGCCACTATGCCGTTGATCGGATCACCCGGCTGTGGACCGTATTGATCCCCGTCTTCGTATTGTCGCTACTGCTGGGTCTGGGTATAGGCCAGCTCGATGGCGGCACCTTCGACTACGCTGCATCGAATGAATTTTCGGTCGCCAGCTTCTTTGGCAACCTCGCTGGACTGCAACTGATCAGCGTTCCCGCGTTCGGTGGAAACTTTCCATTGTGGAGCCTGTCGAACGAAACGTGGTATTACATTTTGTTTCCCCTGCTGGTGGTCACCGTGCGCACCGAAAGACTGGGTCTCCGCACTTTAAGCGCGCTGATGATTGCGTTGCTCGCGCTCGCATTGCCGCCATTGTTGCTGCTGTACTTCATGATCTGGCTGCTGGGAGCCGCGTGTTCGCGCCTTCAGCTCAACTGCGGTCGCGGCGCCAGGATGGCACTCATCGCTGTTGCGGCGGCAACCTCCGTGTATTTCCGCCTCACCGGCCGGAACGACGACTTGTCGGTCGCCTCCTTCATTCCGGACCTGATCTTGACTATTATGTTCCTGGCGATCTTGTGCAGCTTGCAAAACACAAAAGCGCCTACCGCGCCAGCCATGCTACGAATCGCCAAGACGGGGCGCTATTTTGCCGAGTTCTCCTTCACGCTGTACGTGATCCATTATCCGCTCATCGTTCTGCTGGAATTTGTCGCATTGAAGTTCTACGGTGTCGAGAAACTGACGCCATCGAATCCTTTGCACCTCGGTGCTTACCTGGCCATGCTGTGCTTTATTATGGTCGGCGCCTGGCTGTCGTACTTGCTGTTCGAGTCGCGCACAGCGCAGATCCGCAACTGGGTCAAACGGAAACTCTTGCGTAAGGCAGCCGCCGTCGTCGTACCCGCCTGAGCCAGAGCCTGCATCTGCACCTGCACCGTCCGAAGTCTCTCGATAACGGCGGCGCGCGGCCCGAACCGCTACTCGCACCCACTCCGCTGGAGGCGGAGCGGTTCGGCTTACGAGCTGGCGCGAATTCGAGATTCGAGATTCGAGATTCGAGATTCGAGATTCGAGATTCCGAATTCGGGATCCGCGATTCGCGATCCGGGAACCAGGTTTCGCCATTTGCGGCTCATCAGACGCCGTACATCATTGGCGCGGCCTGACGGCCTGATGCAGTCGCTACCAGCCGGCAGCACACAGACAATACTGTAGCCTCCGGTCCTTCCCGTATTTTCGCGCGAATACCTGGGTTGGCGCAGTACGACCGCACAGGCGCGATCCCAGCCGAGTCGAGAAGACATCGGAGAACACGCCATCCAAGCCATCCAAGCCATCGTACACGCCGTCATTATGGGAAGTACGACGATGATAAAAGTGTTACCTATGTCTCCCTACGGGTGTTACCCATGTCCGTCGGCTAAACAATTATGGCGACGCCATCAGCAGATAGTTCATTCCTTCGCTTACCCGCCGGAAGTGCGTACGATCATCTACGCGACCATCGAGAGCCTGGATATGCGCTTGCGGACGATCGTGAAGAACCGCGGTCGCTTCCCGACCGACTAAGCGCCAGGCAGTGCCTTACCTGGCTATGCGTAATATCGAAAATATTGGAAGATGCGACTACGAACCTGGAAGCCGATTCGCCACCAGTTCGCCATCATGTTTGGAGAGCGATTCACCAACGCGATCC
>JAQGNM010000033.1 GCA_028291845.1 Massilia sp.
CTGCTTGACCTGCATCTCGGCGACGGCTTCCACTTTCTGGCGCCATTTGACGTCCGGATTGCGGCGCAAGGTGCCCAGGCCGGAACAAGGCGCATCCACCAGCACCCGGTCGACCTTGCCGGCCAGGCGCTTGATCTTGGCATCGCGCTCGTGTGCGATCAGGACCGGGTGCACGTTCGACAGGCCACTGCGCGCCAGGCGCGGCTTGAGCTTGGCGAGGCGCTTTTCGGACACGTCGAACGCATACAGGCGCCCGGTGTTGCGCATCAGGGCGCCCAGCGCCAGCGTCTTGCCGCCGGCGCCGGCGCAGAAATCGACCACCATCTCGCCGCGCTTGGCGCCGACGATTTGCGCCAGCACCTGGCTGCCCTCGTCCTGTACCTCGATGGCGCCATCTTTAAAGAGCGGCAGGTTTTGCAGCGATGGCTTCTTCAGCACGCGCAGACCCAGCGGCGCGTACGGCATCGGCTCGGCGGCGATCGGCGCTTCGGCCAGTTTTGCCACCACCTCGTCGCGGGTGGCCTTGATCGAGTTGACGCGCAGGTCGAGCGGCGCCGGTTGATTCAAGGCATTGGCCAGTTGCAAGGTCTCGGCTTCGCCGTACTGGCGGACAAACTTGTCGAACAGCCATTTCGGCAGGTTCGATTGCATTTGCGCCGGCATCAAGGTGCGGTCGATCTGGGCGATGCGATTCAAAAATTCGGTTTCTTCTTCGGTCAAGCCGCCCAGCGAGTCCACCCCGACCGCTTCGGCCAGGCCGAGAATGGTCAAGCGGCGCATGGTCGGGCTCTGGCCCGCTTCGGCGAAATCGGTAAAAAAGCTTTTGTTGCGCAAAATCGCGTAGATGCCTTCAGCGACGGCGCCGCGTTCGCGCGAACCGAGGCGCGGGTGATCCTTGAAGTAACGCGACAAGGTGGTGTCGGCGGGCGCCGTAAAACGTAGGATCTCGCGCAATACCTCTTCGGTATTGGCGAGAATCGCTGGAGGCAATCTCATGATGTTCCTTAATTGACGACTAATGTATGGGTACAGCGCCCAACTACGCGATCAGGCTGCGGATCACGCGTGGGTACAGCTTGTGTTCTTCGGCCAGCAGGCGGGCCGCGAGCGCTTCTTCCGTGTCGCCCGGCAGCACGTCGATCTCGGCCTGGCCCAGCACCGGCCCATGATCGAGTTCGGCGGTGACGATGTGCACCGTCGCACCGTGTTTGGCGTCGCCGGCAGCCAGTACCTGGCGGTGGGTGTGCAGGCCGGGATACCTGGGCAGCAGCGACGGATGGATATTGAGCATGCGGCCGGCGTAATGCTCGACGAAGGGCGTGGTGAGAATGCGCATGAAACCGGCCAGCACCACCAGGTCCGGCGCGAAGCGGTCGATGGCTTCGCGCAAGGCGGCGTCGAATAATTCGCGGCTGGCAAATTCCTTGTTGGGAACGACGACCGTGGGAATGCCCTGCTCGGCGGCAAATTTCAAGCCGCCGGCGTCGGCCTTGTTACTGATGACTGCTGCGATCCGCGCCGGCCAGGCTTCGTTCGCGCAGGCGCGCACGATGGCCGCCATGTTGCTGCCGCCGCCGGAAATGAGGATCACGATGTTTTTCATAGCGCGCATTGTAACCCGGCCGGCAGGCCGGACCAAGGAACGCGCTGGCTGATGTTGCAGCGCAGCACGCGCCATCAGCGCGTTGCTGCGCTATTCGAACGAGTAAAAAACCCGGAAAGGGACTTTCTTTTCGGCCCAGAAGTCGGCGGCGTCGCGAAACACATCGAGCAGGGTCTCGCGCGCTTCCTTGTCAAATTTTTGCGTGTTCGGCAATTGCTCGAGCACCACCAGAAAGCCTGGCTGCGGGCCGGCATTGTTGATGGTATTGGTCAGGCATTCGCGCAGGGCATCGAAATTCTTGCTGCAAGGCTTGGGGAAATGAAAATTCTCGCCGATACGGGCGCAGACCTGCTGCTTGGTCAGCGCGTCTGCGCAATGGGCGTACAGAAAGTGATGACCCAGGCGCGCGGCCTCCTCCTGCAGTTCGATAACGCGGAAAGCGCGAATGGACTGCACAAGGTGTGGCGGCACTGTTAGCAACAAACTCATTTTTCCCTCAGATCGGCCCGGATAACCGGTGGTATGACATGGCGTGTGCGGCTTCACGGACTGGCGCGGTTCTCCCAATTACTCCTAAATATCGTTGCTTAGCGCCAACGCGCCGCAGAATTTCCTGTAAGGGTAACGTTTTGTGGTAACTGAATCAACCCGTATGTGATCGCCGACTACATATTTGTAAAAAAACGGATTTATTTACGAACGATTTGCCCCTTGGATGTCTTGACGGCTTGTTACATTTTGTTGCCAGGAAGGACTTAAGCAGGAGACAGAACGCGCTAGTATACGAACCTGGCCGATTCGGCTAAGCTGTTCGACGACCCCCACCCACGAGGCTGATATGAAGATGCACGCAAAATTGATGATGACCGTCTTGGGCCTCGCAGCCCTCCCCTTGGCTCACGCTGTCGAGTTCGAAGACTACGGCCGCGTCGTGCGCGTTTCGCCTCGCGTCGAACAGGTACGCCAGCCACGCCAGGAATGCCGTACCGACTACGTGCAGCAGCCTGTTCAGCAGCCGCAACAACGTAGCGCCGGCGGCGCGATTATCGGCGGTATCGCCGGCGCCCTGCTGGGCAACCAGGTCGGCGGCGGCTCCGGCCGTGCCGCGGCCACCGCTGCCGGCGCCATCGGCGGCGCCCTGGTCGGCGACCGCGTCGACAACGACGGCCGTCCGGTCGGCCAGACCGTGGTGCAAGAGCAAGCCGTGCGCCAGTGCCGCAATGTCGACGCCTACGAGTCGCGTACTGTTGGTTACGATGTGACCTACGATTACCAGGGCCGCAACTACACCAGCGTGATGCAGCGCGATCCAGGCCAGCGCGTGCGCCTGCGCGTGAACGTCGAGCCGCAAAGCTATTAATTAGCCGTTAAGTCGAGCGGGGGTTTCTGCTTGCGCTGAAACAACCCCAGCACTGATAATAGGGCGATCGAATACGGTCGCCCTATGCTTATCAGAAGAAAATCCATCGAACAAGTCGAATCCTCGCGCCGCCCGGCACGAAAGCCCAAGTTCGCGCCCGTCACCCTCTCCGAACAGGACGGCGTGCGCTACCTTCACTTCGGCACCGAGTGGGTGCAAGGCGCCATGCGCATCCGCAAACCCGACTGGCCGGAACTCGAGTACGCCCAGCAAATGATGGCGTGGATGCTGTTCATCGAGGCGCCGCGCCAGATCGCCCAGCTGGGCCTGGGCACCGGCGCCCTTACCAAATTCTGCTACAAGACATTTACTGAAGCGCAAATTACCGCTGTCGAACTGAACGCCTCGGTCATCGCCGTCTGCGATTCGATGTTCAAGATGCCGCCGCAGGATGAGCGCTTGCAGATCCTGGAAATGGATGCGCTCGACTTCGTCGATGACCCGGCCAACGCCGGCCGCTTCGACGTCTTGCAGTGCGACCTGTACGACGCCACCGCCAAGGGGCCAGTGCTCGACACCCCGGAGTTTTATCAGTCGTGCTGCGCCTGCCTGACGCCGGATGGCATCATGACCGTCAACCTGTTCGGCGATCACCCCAGTTTCAATAAAAACCTGAAGGCGATGAAATTCGCGTTCGACCACGTCATCTGCTTGCCGGAAGTGCACGACGGCAATGTGGTGGCCTTGTGCTTTGCCAGCAAGCCGCAACTCGACCCGGACGCTTTAAAGGCGCGCGCCGCCGCCATCGTTGCCGCCACCAAGTTGCCGGCGAAAGCCTGGCTCAAGGGTCTGTTGGCCGCCGAATAATTTGATGATTCTCGCTGCAGATCGGAGCTTGCCTTGAATACAGCCGCATCAGCGTCCACCAGCTCACGGGCCAGCCGCCCCGCCGCCCTCGATCTGCACACGATTTTCAGTTGGTTGCTGGCTGACGGCATCGTCGAAAAAGCCGGCAGCAAGGCCCATTACGCCGAGGCGCAAGGCATCCTCAAAAACGGCGCAGCCGGCATGCATCCGCTCACCGCTGTCGCCCAGTGCAAGCTGATCTCGGCCAGGGCGCCGCACCGGCAGATGACCCTCGACGCACTGTGCGAGTGGGTGGCGCAGAAGGTTGAGCTGCCTTTCCGCCGCATCGATCCTCTCAAAATCGACTTTACCCAGGTGGCCGACGTCATGTCCGCCAGCTACGCCGCGCGTTTCAATATCTTGCCGCTGGAGCTGACGCCCACCAGCCTGACGGTGGCCACCGCCGAACCATTCAAACTGGAATGGGAAGCGGAGATCGCCCGCCTGTCGCGCCGCAAGATCGAGCTGGTCATTGCTAGTCCGCTCGACATCGCGCAATACATCGCCCAGTTTTTCGCGCTCGCCAAGTCGATCAAGAGCGCGAATAAATCGAGCGGCCAGGATGTAGCGCTGCGTAACAATTTCGAGCAGCTGGTCGAACTGGGCAAGCTGAATAAGCAGCTCGACGCCAACGACCAGCACGTCGTCAACATCGTCGACTGGCTGTGGCAATACGCCTTCGAGCAGCGCGCCTCGGACATCCACCTGGAACCGAAGCGCGACGTCGCCACCATCCGCTTTAGAATCGACGG
>JAQGNM010000043.1 GCA_028291845.1 Massilia sp.
AACCGGCTTAGCCGCCGTGAAACACCGTGCTTCCCGACGTGCTTTCTTTTCCGCAAGGTAGTGTTCGACGGCGAAGGTGCAGACCGCTTTCACAGGTCGATCGGCGCGGAGGCAGCTGCGCAGGGACGCTATCTCGAAACTTCCGGCATTCGAGTAATGCTTGCCGTTATCCAAAATGCGCTGGTGGAACGGAACGAAGTTTCCTTACCACGCGGGTGCTGGCCGAAGCGCAAGACCTGCTCCGCGGCAATCTGCGTTTGACGCTGGTCTCTGGCAATGTCAGTAATATCTGTTTTGCCGATGAGCCTTTTTTCGCCGGATACGCCAGCGCAATAAAAATTTACCTAATATTTATGCATGAAGTTTATATAAATCTAGCGATAAAATTGACGCATAACAGTTTTCCGCGCAGCAGTTGACGGTCGTGGGGCAGTAATATAGTCAGCCAGCAGCCTTGTCGGAATGGATTTTGAATGTTAAATAGCTGATTCGGTCTGGCAAAGTATTATTGGAGGCGAATTCGATGACTGCTTGATAGCAAGTAAATCGCGAAGGTGAATCCAGTCAGGAAAACAAATCCTGGTGCCGGTCGCAGGCGAAGACGTAGTGACAGCGTATTACAGTTAAGATTAAGCTCGATACGAAAATATTAAGTGTGGGTAGTCTATTATGGCATTGAAAAAAATTGCCGAAAGAAGATGGACATACATATTATATAAATATGGCGATCAATTTATTTTTTCCGTTATTTGCGGTGGCGTAGGCTTATTCCAGCTAAATTTACCACTTTCAGTTGAAGACGGTGTCAAGGCTTTGGAGGAAGTAGATTTTCTCGATAAGCTCGCTGCAAAGGTGAGATCCGCGCCAGAGAAATATATTTCACAAAGTGTGTCTATTTAATAGTGTATGGATAGTTAAGTTTGGGGGAGCAACCCGATGAAAAACTATAATTGTAGGCAGGAGGTCGCGTCTCGATCCACCACTTAAGTATCTTGTTTCAGGGCCGGAGTACGGTTGAGGGTCAGGACTAACAAACACATGAGTTCGGTCGCAATGCGGAGGGACGGCATCGCGCACAAGCGGGCTTATGTATGTTTGTTAGACCTGACCCTCCGCCTCCATCGATGCCGTCGGCAGCAGGGCAGACTTCCACCGGACGAATCAAGGCATTGGCCGCTGCCGCCGCGGCGATGACGGCGAAGGACGCCGCCGCGGACCTCGCCCAGAACGGCCCCAGCGCCAGAATCAGTTTGACCGCAGGCCACTCCGAAAGTGAAAGCACGGAGCTTACGGCAAGCCGCACCCATGCCGGCAGCGTGCTCTCCGCGGGCAAGGACCTTGCGATCAGCGCCACCGGTGGCGGTGAGGCAAGCAACATCGACATTGTCGGCAGCGACGTACGTGCATCTGGCAAGGTACTGCTGGCCGCCGATAACCAGGTTAATTTACTGGCTGCGCACGATGCCGAAAGCCAGCACAGCAAAAACAGTAGCCACAGCGCATCCGTCGGTATTGCAGCCGAGATAAATTCGAGCGGATATAAGGTCGGCTACACCGCCAGCGTCAGCGCGAGCCGGGGCAACGTCGATGGCGAGGGCACAACGCAGATCAACAGCCATGTAGTTGCAGGCGACATTTTGACCATACGCAGCGGTGGCGACACCAACCTGAAGGGGGCAGTGGCAAGCGGCAATCAGGTGGTGGCCGATATCAAGGGCAACCTGAATATCGAAAGTTTGCAGGACACGGCGACATTGGACGCCAAGCGCCAGAGCCTGAGTGTTTCTGGAACAGTTGGCGCCGGCGCTGGGCTCAGCGTCAATCTGAGCCAAAGCAAAGCGCACAATGATTACGCTAGCGTGCAGGAACAAAGCGGGTTGCGGGCCGGAGACGGTGGTTTCCAGATTGCGGTGGCGCGTAATACCGATTTGAAGGGTGGCGTCATCAGCAGCAGCGAATCCGCCATCGACAAGTCACGCAACAGCTTCACCACATCGACGCTGTCGTTCAGCGATATTCAAAACCGGGACAGCCACGACGCGAGCGGCATCAGCCTGGGCGGCAACCTCGGCAAGAACCAGACCGGCGACACCTTCTCGCCGAGCCTGGCCCCAGGCGTCGGGAAGGTCAGCGGCAGCCAGAGCGGCGTGACCCGCAGCGGCATCAGCGGCGCAACGGTGACGGTGTCGGACCAGCAATCATCCCAAGCGCTGGTAAGTCTGAACCGCGACGTTACTACCGGCAAGGATACTGCCCAGGCGCTCACCAAGGCCTGGACCGGTGCGCAGGCGCTTGACGACGTGGGCGCGCAGATGCAGATCACTAGCGCGGCCATGCCGCGCATTGCTAAAGAAATTGGGGACTATGCGACCGGCAAGCAGGCGGAACTGATCAAGCAGGGGAATCCAGACGACGCAGCGAAGTGGGCGGAAGGGGGTGTGTACCGCGTTGCAGCGCACGCGGCGCTAGGTGCGATGGGTGGTGCGTTGAATGGTGCTATTGGTGCGGCGACTGCTGCGGTAGCGGCACCTACGATCGACAAGCTTCAGACGTCGTGGCAAAGCAGTTTGAATAATGCTGGATTCAATAGCAATGCCGCAGAGGTAGCGGCCAAGCTAATCGCGAGCGCGGCAGCAGGCGCGATTGGCGGCGCGGTCGGAGGGACTGTCGCCCTTACAGCGGGCCTCAACGCAGATGCTAACAATCGGCAACTGCACGCTGTTGAAGTAAAAGTGATACAAAAGAAAACTGCGGATTTTGCCAAAGTTCTCTATGGAACTGCCGATTTAGACGCGGGGCGGCTGGCTCAAGCGCAAGCATATTTAGTCTATGCGGCCCTCGCAGATGTGGATAGTACACAAATGCAAGCCAATATCTTAATGGGACTGCAGCACGATGATAACTACCTTAAAGCGAAGATATTTCTAACATCGCAGAGTGAAAACTTTGTCACCGACGGAGGACAAACCCAAAGGGTTTTCACAACAAAGAAAAATGAATTTTATGATTCGTTCAAATATTCATATAACAATTCAGATATTGCTTACAGAGACTTTTTCTGGAACACGATTCATTCCAACGTCCCTCTGCCGAATAGTGCCACCGCCGCAGAAAAACAGGTGTATAGCGACCGAGAGAGCGAACGATTTCGTCAGGATTTAAAAAATGCTGCGCCCGGCTTGTTTGTGGCCGGCATTTCGGCTGGTATGGGGCGTATCGCAGCGCGAAATAATGAGAAAATGCCTTCGACGCGGTCGACAGAAGGTGCGCAATCGAGTGCATCTCCCGTTATTGCTGAAGACGCGACATTGATCGCGAATATTTATCGCGACGGCGAAATGTTGCCTACCCCTTTGTCTACGTCAAGTAAAATTGTGATTCGCGCTGATCCCAATAAAACTACAACGGTTATAGGGACTTTTGCGGATGATACAAATAATATAATCAATAAGCAGCTTGAATATCCGAAAACGTTAAATCATCTTGAACCTAAAAAGGGTGGATTTAATTTATTAAACGTTCCCGACGAACTTTACGAAAAATTGGGTCCAGACCGATTTTGGAAGGAAGTAAATGTTCCGTTTTTAGACGCCGCAGTTAGCCGAAATGATAAAATCTACCTTGCGACCAAGCCGACGCCACTCAATACTCGAAATCCGGCAAACTCCGACGGGCTTTCTGGGTTTGGTCGCGAGGTTAATTATCTCTTAGATAAAGGCTACACCTACGATGTTATTACTGGAAAAATGGTTCCTCAAGGAGGGTCGAAATGAATTTATTGCTAAGTGACAGAAGCCTTAGCGAAGTATTCGAGTTCGCAAGGCGCTATCATGGTATGTTAAAAGACGGTGATGCTTTTAAACTTATCGTCGTATTGTCGTGTTGCTCTGTCGTATTTGTTCAACAAGAGCAATATGTAAAATTAATTTCTTGTCATATCGAGTTTGCTCCGGATGTGGGGTTTTTCTTCGAGGAAGTCGCAGCCGCAATCGGCGGGAATAAAGTATTAGAGTATAAGGCGGTCCCTCCTGTGTCCGGAGATGATGCGATATTACAAAGAAATGACAATTATGTCCTCAATGTAATTGAGTTTCTTTCTAATAATATGAACTTGTTAAATATTTTTCCACCACCATGGTTTGAAGCAGCTATGAAATTATCTGATAGTGCTACGAGGCGATTGTTCCCGCAAATAGCAGACGAGGATCTGCAAAAAAAACGGCAATTATTGGAATATTGGAATAGGAGTCACGCTTCGAAAAGTAACAATAATATAGAGTAAGGCAACGCTGATTTTTTTTGGCTGCTCTCGTTCTCGTCGGCGTCATGACCTGACAATAATGCTACGTCATATGCCCCTATCGATCATGTAAAGCCCGCTTCGACCCCCGAATACGCTCTCAAGGGGAAAGCGCGCGCATGGCGAGCGTGCTTCGGTGAAGCGCATACCAGTATCGGCATGGAAACGAGCCGCTTAACCACCCCTTGGCGGTCGTGCAAGCAGCCGTTGCGAGTAGCCATGTAGATCGCCTCGGCGACGAATTCCGTCGGCTGGTCATCCAGCGCCAGGTCGAGTGCGCTATCGGGATGCGTGGCGTGTAAGCGGCGCATCGGCGGGGCGACGAGCTTGCGGCCAAAGCCAACCGTGGCGGCATTTCGCCCCAGGCCCCACCCCGCGCTACGGCGTAGCTCTCGCATCACTTGTACGGCCTGTACGATCTTGTCGACCATGGGACGGCAGTTTCGTAAAGCAGGGTGGCGTCCGCGGTCAGGGTGGTGCCGCGCGTGATGCGTGAAGAGCCGGCTGTCGAGCTGCGTTTCGAGTTCTTGTACGCGGCGGCTAACTACCGAGCGGCTCATGCCGAGCACCTCGCTTCCGCCCGGATCGACGCTCAGGTAAACCGGCGGTTTCATCGTCGCGAGCGTCATCGGCACGTCCAGGCGGCGCAGGACGATCACGTCGGCCAGCGAACAGGCGCCTTGGATGTGGTCGACCTTTATCGCATATTCCTCATGGGGACATCAGTGGTGAGTACCACGCCGGCTCGATGGCGAGTCGATTGGTGCATTCCCGGCACCATGTTGCGCCCGCAAGGCGCCTTGCGTCGCCGCCGGATTGCATGGTTCGCACTGACGATGCCATTCTCGCGCGCGCAGTAGTTCAGGGGCTGCATCGACTCTCCTGCAGAGCCAGCAGCCGCATTTCCTTACGTTTACTCAAGCTACCCAACAACAGCACAGCGCTGCGGAGCCATGGCTTGGCCTGGCTCAAAGGCTGATCAATAACGATCGCGTATCGTGGCCGAGGCCGGCAATTCACCTCTATCGGAACAGACAATGCGAGAAATATTGATGACTAAAAAGTTTCGATCCCGTTGGACGGGGTTGACGACGAGGCGTTCACGGGAGCTTGGGCAACCAGCCTGCTCCCGTGGCGATCGCGTCAGCCCCGACACGCAATCGCAAGTGGGCCGGCACATCTGTGCTCGGCATCAGCCGAGACACTCACCCACCAAAAAAAGAAAGGTTCTTCATGAATACCAAAATGAAAGCAGCCATCACTATCCTGGTTATCGGCGCGGTCGGCGCGGCGCAGTGCGCGGCGCAGACGGTCGAGCCATCCGCGGCGGCAGGTGCTGCGGGCGAAAGTATCTACCACCTGTACGTCTCACCTGGCGGCAGCGATAGCGCCAACGGCAGCCAGCGCACGCCGTTTCGCACCATCGCCAAGGCAGCCAGTGTCGCCAAGCCGTCGACCACGGTGCATGTCGCGCCCGGGCTGTATGGCGACACCACCGTCAGGGCGTCGGGCACCGCCACCGGCCGCGTGCGCTACGTGTCGGATGAAAAATGGCGCGCGAAAATCGTCGGCACCGGCAACGACGGGCATTTCATCAATCTCGGCAATTATGTCGATATCGTCGGCTTCGATGTGTCCGGCAGCGGCCGGCTCGGCATCGTCAATTTTGGTTCGTTCACCAGCATCGAGGGCAATCACGTCCACCACGTGAACGTGTCCAGCCGCTGCAGCAATCTGGGCGGCGCCGGTATCGTCAATGCGCGCTACACCGCCACCGACGATGACATCATCGGCAACGTGGTGCACGATATCGGCGTGCCGGGCAAATGCAATAGCATCCAGGGCATCTACCACGGCAACATGCGCGGCAAGATTCTCAACAATGTCGTCTACCGCGTCTCCGCCTGGGGCATTCACCTGTGGCATGCCGCCAGCAACGTCACCATCGCCAACAACACGGTGTTTCAAAACGGCGGCCCATGGATGGGTGGCGGCATCGAAGTCGGCAATGGCGATTCGCCGGGCGGTATCGTGCACACCGGCACCACGGTGGCCAACAATGTGGTCTACGATAATCCCGGCGCTTCGATCCAGCAGTATTGCTATCCGGGCGTCAGGTGTATCGGTGGCGGCAACGTCACCGTCAACAACCTGGTCTACCGCAACGGCCGCGGCATCTCGCTGAAAACCGGGTCGGCCAGCGGCACCGTCGACAGCGATCCGCAATTCGTCAATTATCGGGCCGATGGCGGCGGCGACTACCGCCTGCGAAGTAGCTCGCCGGCGGTGGACCGGGGCAGCGCCAACGGCGCGCCGCGGGTGGACATCGACGGCCGCGCCCGGCCCTTGGGGCGTGCCGTCGATCTTGGCGCGTACGAAAATTACTGATGGCAGGTGCGGCGCCGCGCCCGTAGAGCGCGGCTCGATGAACGACAGAACGCGCGCCAGGCATGGCATTCAGCGCGTTTTTTTCCGCTCCGACGTCGCCGTGCTGGTATAAAAGGCCGGCGGCTTGCGCGCCACCCAGG
Source organism: Massilia sp. (assembly GCA_028291845.1). GTDB lineage: Bacteria > Pseudomonadota > Gammaproteobacteria > Burkholderiales > Burkholderiaceae_D > JAFCUW01. The sequence goes on from JAQGNM010000043.1 coordinate 6,829, forward strand.
CGATGAAGGCGCCGATGTCGGGGTCGGCCCGCAAGGCCTCCCAGGTATGAAACGACTGCGCCAGCTGGCGTTCGGTGAACACCGAGTGGATCTTGCGGTGGCAAATCTTGTGAACGAGAAACTGCTCCTTGCCCTTGAAGCTTTTCGGGACCAGGTGGTGGCGGTCGACATTGATGTTGCCCAGCAGGCGCCCGCACAGCGGGCAGTGTGGTTCGTTCATTGCGTGCATATGGTGACGGCTGGTGCCGCTTGCAAGGCGGCGGTGCGCGTGCTTGACCCGCCCTTGTAGGCACCGGGACGGCAAATCGCCGCCGACAGCGGCTATCATGGGCAGGTAGCCACGAATCGGATATCCCTCATGCGACGCCGTCCTTTCCTTCTCCGACTGTCAGCCGTCGCCGGCATCCTGGCGGCGCCCTTCAAGCCCGCCCTGGCCGCCGACGACGCACTGGTCGCGCGCCTGCGCCGCGGCGGCCACATCATATTGATGCGCCACGCCGCCACCGTGCCCGGCATCGGCGATCCGGCCGGCTTCGTGCTGAGCGAGTGCGCCACCCAGCGCAACCTGTCTGACGCGGGCCGCGCCGACGCCGCGCGCATCGGCGCGGCCTTTCAACGTCTCGCCATTCCGGTGGGGGAGGTGCTGTCGAGCCGCTGGTGCCGCTGCCTGGACACGGCGCGCCTCGCCTTCGGCAAGGCTGAGCCGGCACCGATGCTCGATTCGATGTTCGACGATGGCGAAACGCAGCGCGACGCCAAGCTGCGCCAGCTGGCGACCTGGCTGAAGACCCCGCGCGGCGGCGCCAACACGGTGCTGGTGACGCACGACGTCAACATCCGGGCGCTGGCGCGCGAGGCGGTGCGGCAGGGCGAGATGGTGGTGGCGACGGCGCGGCCCGACGGCAAGCTGGGGGTGGTCGGCAGCTGGCGCCCGTGAACCGCTGTGCTACACTGGCCGGGTGAAAACACTGGTCAAAACCCTGTTCGTCTGGCTGCTGTTGCTGGCGTTGCCGTTTCAAGGCTACGCGTCGGCGACCATGTTGCCGTGCGCTCCAGTGAAGGTGAAGGCGGTGTCGCTCCCCGACATGTCGTCGTCCCATCACGACCACCACGCCATGCTGGCGGCGATGGCGAAGCATCAATCTGGTGCCGATGTCGCCACCTCCGCTCATCACGACGGCAACACCTGTAAATCCTGCTCCGCCTGCTGTCCGGCCAACCTGATGGCCCATGCCATCGACATCGCCGCCGATACGCCGCATTTTGCCACCGTCCCGTTCGCCACCGGCTTCGTGCCCGCTGTCGATCTGGCCCCGCTCGAACGCCCTCCGCAAACCATCCCAGCCTGACAAGCCGCGCCGGTTCCCCGCGAACCCGCGCCCGTAATGGCAAGCACTGGACAAGGACTGGGCAAGGGCTGCCGGCCCTTGCCGTGGACGAGAGGTTTTCATGAAAAATAGTATGAGTCGTGCCCGCACGAATGGCGTGCTGGCGCTGCTGCTGGCCGCCGGCGCCGCTGGCTGCGCGAGTGTTTCCGAGCAACGCGGAATGGCCCCGGTGGCCAGCCTGGCCGGCGAGCGCCTCGGCCAGCAGGCGCGCCTGTTACGCGGCGATAGCGATCATGCCGCACTGGCGCGCCTGATCGACGAGCGGCTGAAGTCGCCGCTGCAAGCCGACGATGCCGTGCAGATTGCCCTGTTGAACAACCGCGCGCTGCAGGCGGTGTACTGGGACGCCGGCATCGCCGAAGCCGAGCTGGTGCAGGCCGGGCGGCTGCGCAATCCCGTGTTCGATTTCGAGCGCACCGTGGCAGTGGGCGGCGGCGGGCTCGAGATCGAACGCTCGCTGATTTTCAATCTGGCCAGCATCCTTACCATGCCGCTGGCGCAGCGCATCGAACGCAGCCGCTATGAGCAGACCACGCTGCAGGTGGCCGAGCGCATGCTGCAACATGCGGCCGCCACGCGCACTGCTTATATAGAGGCAGTGGCGGCCGAGCAATCGAAACACTACGCTTTGCAGGTGCAAACGGCGGCCGAAGCGAGCGCTGCGCTGACCGAACGGATGGCGCAGGTGGGCAATGTCAGCCGGCTCGATCTGGCGCGCGAGCAGGTGTTTCGGGCGGAAACGGCCGCCGGCCTGGCCCGCGCCGGCCAGCGCGCGCTGGCCGCACGCGAAGCGCTGACCCGCGCGATGGGTTTGGTGGGGACGGCAGCCACGGCCTACACCCTGCCGCAGCGCTTGCCGGA
>JAQGNM010000564.1 GCA_028291845.1 Massilia sp.
TCTGTGCGTTTCGAAGCGTTGTGTTCGTCGCAGCAGAGAGATGAGATTATGTAGGATTCGTCCTGCATTGTCAAGCTCTTTTTATGCAACTGCTGTTCAGGCAGTTCCCGATGAATCTTTCGCAACATGTTGATTCGTTGCAGCTTTTTTACCGGGACGCGAACTATAGCAAAGCCACAGCAGGCCTGCAAGGTCTGGCGCCGACAAATCCGGAATTGTTTTCACACACGGGTAGAATGGCAGCCTTCGCGCCCCACTGCCTGACACCTTCATGACCATCACCCTCTCCACCCTGAACGCCCGCTACACCCACGCTTCACTGGGCCTGCGCTATCTATTGGCGAACATGGCCGAGCTGAGCGATCAAACCCGCATCCAGGAATTCGTCATCGGCGCCAAGACAACGGAAATCGTCGAACGCCTGCTCATCAATCATCCGCGCATCATCGGTTTCGGTGTCTATATATGGAACGTCGAAGAAACCACCCGCGTCGTCGCCATGCTCAAGCGGGTGGCGCCGCAAGTGACGGTGGTGCTGGGCGGTCCCGAGGTGTCGCATGAAACCGCCGACCAGGAGATCATCAAACTGGCCGATTACGTGGTGACCGGCTGGGGAGAAGTGACGTTCACTGCGATCTGCCGGCAAATTCTTAACGGCCCGCAGCCGCTGATGAAGCTCCATGCGGGAGTGCAGCCGCCGCTGGCTGAATTGAAACTGCCATACTCTCTCTACTCGGACCATGACATCGCCCACCGCACTTTATATGTGGAAGCCTCGCGCGGCTGCCCCTTCAAATGCGAGTTCTGCCTGTCGGCGCTGGATAAAACCGCCTGGCCGTTCGCCCTCGACGCCTTTATCGGCGAAATGGAAGCCCTGTATGCGCGCGGCGCGCGGCTGTTCAAATTTGTCGACCGGACGTTCAATCTGAATATCAAGACCAGCTTGAAAATCATGCAGTTCTTCCTCGATAAGATCGCGGCCAATCCGCACGATCCCGTGTACGCCCATTTTGAACTGGTGCCCGATCACCTGCCGGACGCCCTCAAAGAGGGAATCTCAAAATTCCCGCCGGGCGCGCTGCAGTTCGAGATCGGCATCCAGAGTTTTAATCCGGAAGTACAGGCGCTGGTCAGCCGCCGCCAGGACAACGCCAAGGCGGCCGAGAATATCCGCTGGCTGATGGAACACTCGCACGCCCACCTGCACGTCGACCTGATCGCCGGCCTGCCCGGCGAAGACGTCGCCAGCTTTGCCCGCGGCTTTGACCAACTGGTCGCCCTGGGGCCGCACGAGATCCAGTTCGGCATTCTCAAACGGCTGCGCGGCACGCCGATCATCCGCCACACGGATAACTTCGGCATGGTGTTCGACCCTTATCCGCCCTACACCATCCTGGCGACCAATCTGATCGACTTCGGCACCATGCTGCGGCTGGTGCGCTTTGCGCGCTACTGGGACCTGGTCGCCAATTCGGGCCGGTTCACGCACACCATCGGCGCGATGCTGGGGGCATCCCCGTTCGAAAACTTCATGGCCTTTTCGGACTGGATGTATGGACAGACCGACGCCACCCACCGGATCGCGCTCGACCGCCTGGCGGCGCTGGTGACGCGCTGGCTGCAGGTGCAGGGGATGGCGCGCGAGGACGCGGTCGCCCTGGTAGGACGCGACTATGCCGGCAAGCTCGATGGCAAGGCCGGCCCGGCCATCGCCGCGCCCCAGCGCCAGGCGCGCCATCTGGCCGCCTGAGCACCGGCCCGCGCCGCAGCCGCACACTACAGAACATATGTGCAGATGCGTCAAAAGTCTTTTACACTGGCGCAATGCCAATTGAAAATGCGCCAAGCCTGAACACCCAATCGAGCGATGCCGGCGCCGCCGCGGGCGATGCCGTCGTCGCTTCCGGTATCTGGCAGGTGCACGCGCTGGGAGAGCGGCGCGCCATCAAGGCGCTCAGCGCCCAACTGGCTTCGCTCAAGGATTCGGCGCGTACCTGGGACCTGTCGCAAGTGACCAGCATCGATCACATCGGCGCTCAGTTGTTCTGGAACGCCTGGGGCAAGAAGCGCCCCGCCGACCTGATTCTCGCGCCGCGCCAGGAAGAGCTGTTCAAGCGCATCGAAGAGTCGAGCAAGGCCGCCGCGCCCAGCCAAGCCAAGCGCAACAACTTCGTGATCAAGCTGGGGCTGATGATTCTGAGCTTCTTCGAGCACATGAAGGGGTTCATCAAGTTGATCGGCCAGGTGGTGCAGGACCTCGGCCGCTTCCTGCGCCACCCGATCAGCGGGCCGTGGCGTGAAATCTCCGCCAACATCTACCATGCCGGCTTCCAGGCGCTGGGCATCACCGCGCTGGTCGGCTTCCTGATCGGCATCGTGCTCTCTTACCTGTCGGCGCAGCAGCTGCGCGCGTACGGCGGCGACACCTTCCTGGTCAACCTGCTCGGCATGAGCGTGATTCGCGAACTGGGACCGCTGCTGGCGGCGATCCTGGTGGCCGGCCGCTCCGGCTCCTCGATCACCGCGCAGCTGGGGGTGATGCGGGTGACCGAGGAACTCGACGCCATGCTGGTGATGGGGATTTCGCACGGCTACCGCCTGATCATGCCGAAGGTGCTGGCGCTGGCCATCTCGATGCCGCTGCTGGTGGTGTGGACCGACTCGATGGCCCTGATCGGCGGCATGATCGCGGCGAAGATCGAGCTTGGGCTGTCGGTACGCTATTTTATTCAAAAGCTGCCGGACGCCGTGCCGCTGGCAAATTACTACATCGGCTTGCTCAAAGGCTGCGCGTTCGGCATGCTGATCGCGCTGGTGTCCTGCCATTTCGGGCTGCGCATCAAGCCGAATACGGAAAGCCTCGGCATCGGCACCACCACCTCGGTGGTAACCGCGATCACGGTGGTGATCCTGGCTGACGCCGTCTTTGCGATCATCTTCAGCGGGGTGGGATTCTGATGGCCGATAGCACCACCCCAGGCACCGATGCCCACAGCGCGAAAGCCAAGCGCGCGCCGCCGCGCCTGACCATGATGCCGACCGAGGATGTCGGCCCGCCGCTGGTGGAGATCGACGGCCTGTGGACCAAGTTCGGTAAAACAGTCGTGCACCAGGACCTGAACCTGGAGATTTATTCGGGCGAGATCCTGTCGATCGTCGGCGGCTCCGGCACCGGTAAAACGGTGCTGCTACGGCAGATGCTGGGCCTTGAGCGGCCGGCGCGCGGCACCGTCAAAGTGTTCGGCGAAGACATCAGTGCGGCCGGCGCCGACCAGCTGCGCCGCATGCGCAACCACTGGGGCATGCTGTTCCAGCAGGGCGCGCTGTATTCGGCGCTGACCGTGTTCGACAACATCGCCCAGCCGATGCGCGAGCTGCGCGCGCTGCCCGAAGATGTGATCTACGACGCCGTGCTGCTCAAGATGAACATGGTGGGTCTCGGCATCGAGCACGCCTTCAAAATGCCGGCCGACCTGTCGGGCGGGATGATCAAGCGGGCGTCCTTGGCGCGCGCGCTGGCGCTCGAGCCGCAATTGCTGTTTCTGGACGAGCCCACGGCCGGCCTCGACCCGGATCTGTCGGACGCGTTTGTCGCCCTGATCCAGTCGCTGCACCGCGAACTGGGACTGACCGTGGTGATGGTCACGCACGATCTCGACACCTTGTTTGCGCTGTCCACGCGCATCGCGGTGCTGGCCGAAAAACACGTGATCGCCATCGGTCCCACGCGCGACGTGCTGGCGGTCGATCACCCCTTCATCAAACAATTCTTCCTCGGCGCGCGCGGCCAGCGCGCCCTCGAAGTGCTCGACGAGCACGACGAGGAACTCAAGCAGTACGAGGAAGAAAACGAACAACTCGAGCAGGCGTACCAACAACAGCAGCAGGAGCGGCAGGAGCAGGCCGAACATGGGGCCGAAAACGCCGCGCCCGTCCCGCTCAGTAAAGTACCGGAGGATTAAATGGAAAACAGATCGCACGCCCTCATGACCGGATTTTTCACCATCGCCCTGCTCGTCGCGGCGGTGCTGGCGGGACTGTGGTTCAATCGCGACCGCACCGAACGGGTGCCTTACGTGATCGCCACCACCGAGTCGATCCCCGGCCTGAACCCGCAAGCCTCGGTGCGTTACCGCGGCCTCGAGGTGGGCCGGGTCGACGACATCAGTTTCAACCCCGCAGTGGCCGGCCAGATCATCATCCGCCTGTCGGTCGACCAGGAGACGCCGATCACCCGCACCACCTTCGCCACCCTCGGCTACCAGGGCGTGACGGGGATCGCCTTCATTCAGCTCGACGACGAGAAGACCGGTTCACCCCTGCTGAAAAGCGACAAGGATCACCTGGCCGCGCTGCCGATGCGTCCGGGCCTGCTCGACCTGCTGGAAAAGCGCGGCCTCGTCATCCTCGATAAAACCGATCAGATCACCACCAAGATCAACCAGCTGATGAGCGACGAGAACCAGAAAATCATGATCGGCGCGTTCGACAAGATCGGCAAGACGGCCGAGGCCTACGCGGTCATCCCGCAACAGCTCGAGCCGACCTTGAAGCGCATGCCGCAGCTGACCGCCAAGGTCGAACAGAGTCTGACATCGTTCAACGAACTGTCAGGCAGCGCCACCAGGATGACCAGGAATATCGACCGCCTGGCCACCACCTTGCAGGCGCCGGACGGCCCGATCACCAAGCTGACCGACACCATCGACAAGGTCGGCGGCAATTTGCAGGACGTCACCAGCGACCTGACCCTGGAGACCCTGCCTCACGTGGTGTCGATGACCGACGAAGCGCGCACCTCGCTGCGCGCCGTCAAGCGAACCGCCAACTCGCTGTCGGACCGTCCGCAAGGCCTGCTCTTCGGTAACTCGCCGGCCACCCCGGGCCCGGGCGAAGCCGGCTTTATTGCACCGACCGCCGCCCCGACCAAATAAGGAGTTTCTATGCATTCAGCTATTCGCCATGCCGTCAGCGCTGCCGCAGCCGCCCTGATCCTGGCCGGCTGCGCCTCGAACGGCAAGGCGCCCAACAACGTCACGTATGATTTCGGCTCGCCGACGCGGCCGACCGCCGCCAGCGCGGCCGCTGGCGCCGCACGGACTGCGACGCCGGCGCTGGTGGTCACCGACGTCACCGGCAACAGCGCCTTCGACAGCGAGCGCATGTACTACCGCCTGAACTACGCCGATGCGCTGCAGGCACGGCCCTACGCCAACAGCCATTGGGCGACCACGCCGCTGCAGCTGCTGACCCAGCGTTTTAAATCGCGCATCGGCCAGGCCGGCGTCAAGGTGCTGTCGGCCACCGATGCCTCGACCGGCGTGCCGCTGCTGCGCATCGACGTCGACGACTTTACCCACACCTTCGATTCCACCAGCGCCAGCTACGGCGAAGTGGTGCTGCGCGCCTCCCTGTTCGACGGCCGCACCCTGGCCGACCAGCGCACTTTTACGCGCCGGGTGGCCGCTACCACGGCCGACGCCGGCGGTGGCGCGCGCGCGCTCGCTGAAGCCACCGATGCGGTGGCAGCCGACATGATCGGCTGGCTGGGAACGGCGCGGTTACCCAAGCAGTGACGCCGGCGATGGACAAGGTCGATCGGACCGAGGGTGTCGAACGCAAGGACCAGCCGCCGCTGCCGGTGCCCGAGCGCCGCAAGGGCTCGCCGATCGCCCGCGCCGCCCTGCTGGCCTATCTGCTGCTGATCGTCTATGCCAGCTGGTTTCCGTTCACCGGCTGGCGCAGCACGGGACTGTCGCCCTTCGCCTTCCTGTCCCTGGTGCTGCCGCGTTACTGGACGGTGTTCGACGTCGGCGTCAACATCGTCGGCTACATCCCGCTCGGCATGCTGATGGTGCCCTCCCTGAATCCCCGCCTGCGCGGCATGTGGGCGGTGCTGGCCACCGCCGTTCTCGGGGTGCTGGTGTCGGGCGCCATGGAGGCGGTGCAGACCTATCTGCCTAGCCGGGTGCCGTCGAACCTCGATTTTCTGACCAATTCGGCCGGCTGCTTCATCGGCGCCTTCATCGGCGCCGCGGGCGCCCGCAAATACCTCAATCAAAGCCGCATGCTGAAGATCCGCGAGGCCTGGTTCGCCCAGCACGCCAGCCAGGGCCTGGTGCTGGTGGCGCTGTGGCCGCTGGCCCAGGTCTATCCGCAAAATTATTTGTTCGGCAACGGCCAGGTGCTGCCGATCCTGTCCGAATGGCTGTCGGACTGGCTCGAGCGCGATATCGACCTGGTGGCCCTGCTGCATCCCGGCGCCGCCATGACGGTGGAGCAGTACTGGCTGTCGGAGACCATCATCACCGCCTGCGGCATGGCTGGCGCGGTGCTGATCATGATGTGCCTGCTGCGCCCGGGCGCCCCGCGCCTGATGCTGATGCTGTTGACCTTGTCGGCGGCGCTGGTGGTGAAGACCCTGGCCAGCTCGCTGCTGTTCACCCCCGACAACGCCTACGTGTGGATCACCCCGGGCGCCCAGGGCGGCTTGCTGATCGGCGCGATCTTGCTGGCCGGCCTGGCCTTTGCGCCCCAGGTGGCGCAGCGCCGGCTGGCAATGGTGACGATTTTATTGAGCCTGGTGGTGGTCAACTCGATTCCCGCCAACCCGTATTTTGTCTCCACACTGCAGGGCTGGGTGCAGGGAAAATTCCTCAATTTTAATGGCGCGGCCCAATTTATATCGCTGATGTGGCCGTTTATTGCCTTGTGGTATCTGCTGCTGCCGTCCCATAAACTCAATCGCCAGTAGCGGTTATCATGGGGTATTCACGACCTTTTGAAGATCCATCATGAGCGACAAGCCCTATTTTGAAAAACACGTCTTCTTTTGCACCAACTCGCGCGAAGACGGCCGCCAGTCCTGCGGACATCAAGGCGCCCAGGCTGCCCAAAAACATTGCAAGTCGCGTATCAAGGAGCTGGGGCTGAATGGCCACGGCAAGATTCGCATCAACAGCGCGGGCTGCCTCGACCGCTGCGAAGAAGGTCCCGTGCTGGTGGTCTATCCGGAGGGTACCTGGTACACCTACGTCGACAACAGCGACATCGACGAGATCGTCGACAGCCACCTGGCCGGCGGCAAAGTGGTCGAGCGCCTTAAAATTTGAATTCAGGTATGACTAGATGAGCAAACACACCGAACGATTTTCTCTCGCCGGCCCCGCCGGCAACATGGAATCCGTGATCGACTACCCGGACGCCGAGCTCTACGCCACCGCGCGCGGCATCGCCCTGGTGGCGCACCCACACCCGCTGTACGGCGGCACCATGGACAACAAGGTGGCGCACGCGCTGGCGCGCACCTTTGTCGGCCTCGGCTACATTGCCGTGCGCTTTAATTTTCGCGGCGTCGGCGCTTCGGAAGGGGTGCATGACAACGGCCATGGCGAAACCGACGACATGGCATTCATGTACGCCCATATCACCAGCAAATATCCCGGACTGCCGGTGGCGCTGGCGGGCTTCAGCTTCGGCACCTTCGTGCAGTCGCAATTCGCCCAGCGCCTGGCAGCGGCCGGCACACCGGCCGAGCGCCTGGTGCTGGTCGGCGCCGCCGCCGGCAAGTGGGCGATGGTGGATGTCCCGGCCGACACCATCCTGATTCACGGCGAGACCGACGACACCATTCCGCTGGTCGACGTCATCGACTGGGCACGCCCGCAAGACCTCCCGGTGATCGTCATCCCCGGCGCCGATCATTTCTTTCACCGCAAGCTCGGTCACATCAAGACTCTGGTCACGCAAATGTGGCGGCACGACTAAGCGCTTTTTAAGGCTTGTGTTCGCTGTCGAGCGTCTATAATTGGCGTTCTTCTTTGAAGGCAATGCCTTATGACATTGCCTGCGTTTTTCACCCTCACACCCTGCGACCCCCATGAAAAAATTTCTCGCGGCCCTGGCCGCCAGTCTCGCACTGATGAGCGCGGCGGTAGCGCAAACCTTGCCGCCGCCGAACATCGCCGCCAAATCCTGGATCCTGCTCGATTCCACCAGCGGCCAGGTAATTGCCGCACAAGATCAAAATGCCCGTATCGAGCCCGCTTCGCTGACCAAGGTGATGACGGCGTACGTCACCTTTCAGGCGCTGCGCGACAAAAAAATCGACATCAACCAGATGGTCAATGTGTCGGTGCGCGCCTGGAAAGTCGACGCCAGCAGCTCGAAGATGTTCATCGACCCCGCCACCCCCGTCAAAATCAACGATCTGTTGTATGGCCTGATGGTGCAGTCGGGCAATGACGCCGCCGTCGCGCTGGCCGAAGCGGTGGCCGGCGACGAAGCCGCCTTCGTCGAACTGATGAACCGCGAAGCGCAACGCATGGGCATGAAAAGTTCCCATTTTGCCAATCCGCACGGCCTGCCGAGCGCCGACAATTATTCGACGGCGCAAGATTTGTCGATCCTGGCATCGCGCGTCATCAAGGATTTCCCCGAGTTTTACAAGATCGACTCCGTCAAAAGTTTTACCTATAACAAGATCACCCAACCGAACCGCAACCGCCTGCTATGGCTCGATCCGACCGTCGACGGCATGAAGACCGGCCACACGGAAGCGGCCGGCTATTGCATGATCGCCTCGGCACACCGCCCGAACGGCACCCAGGGCGAGCGCCGCCTGATTTCGGTGGTGCTGGGCACGACCTCCGATTCGGCGCGCACCCAGGAAAGCCAGAAGCTGCTGAACTGGGGCTTCCAGAATTTCGACACCGTCAAGCTGTACGCCAAGGGTCAAGCCATTCAGACGCCGGAAGTGTGGAAAGGTTCCAAGCCGTCGGTGAAAATCGGCTTCGCCAACGACGTCCTGGTGACGGTGCCGAAAGGCGTCGCCGGCAAGATGAAGCCGGTGCTCGAGCGCAAGGACCCGCTGGTTGCGCCGCTGGCGCTGAACGGCAAAGTGGGCACCCTGAAGATGACGGTCGACGGCAAGGCGATCCTGGAGTTGCCGGTGGTGGCGCTGGAAGAAGTGCCGCAGGCATCGATCTTTGGCCGCGGCTGGGATTCGCTGCGCTTGATGTTGAAATGATCGGCTCAACTGATACACGACCCTGTCTCAAATGATCCAATCGACATTGCAATGCCCGCCCGCCCGCTCGGGCAAGTTGACCCTGTCGCGCATCGTCGCCGGCATGTGGCGCATGAAACAATGGGAGATGCCGGTCGAGCAGCGGGTGACCTTCATCGAGCAATGCATGGCGATGGGCGTCACCAGCTTCGATCACGCCGACATCTACGGCGGCTACGGCGTCGAAGCGCTGTTCGGCGAAGCGTTACGGGCCAGCCCCGGCTTGCGCCAGCGCATGCAGATCATCAGCAAGTGCGGCATCAAGCTGGTGTCGCCGCAGCGCCCGGATCATGCGATCCAGCACTACGACACCAGTTTTCAGCACATCGTCGCCTCCGCCGAACACTCGCTGCGCGAGTTGCACACCGATCACCTCGACTTGTTGCTGATCCACCGCCCTGATCCGCTGATGGCGTTCGACGAGATCGCCGAGGCGTTTACCAGCCTGATCAAGGACGGCAAGGTACGCCACGTCGGCGTTTCCAATTTCAGCCGCCACCAATTCGAGAGTTTGCATCGGCGCGTGCCGCTGGCCACCAACCAGGTCGAGTTTTCGCCGCTGCACGTGGCGCCCCTGTTCGACGGAACCTTTGACGGGCTGCAGGACCAGGGCATTTCTCCCATGGTCTGGTCGCCGCTGGCCGGGGGGCGTTTATTTTCGAGCACCGGCGTGCACGCGGACAATTTGCGTGCCGTCATCCAGCAAATTGCCGACAAGCTCGAACAGCCATTTGCAAGCGTGGTGTTTGCCTGGATCATGCGCCTGCCGTGCGCGCCGATTCCGCTGACCGGCAGCGGGCGCATCGAGGCGATCGAGACGGCCGTGCGCGGCGCCGCCATCGATCTCAGCCGGCCGGACTGGTTCGCCATCCTGCGGGCGGCGCGCGCCCACGAAGTGGCTTGAAGCAGACAAGCGCCATGGCCGACAGCCCCCTTAAAATCGTCGAAGGCAGCGCCTTGAGCGCGCTGCAAAAGAAAGATTTGTTGAACCGCCTCGCGCGGATCGAGGGACAGTTGCGCGGCGTGCAGAAGCTGATCGCGCTGGCCGCCGAGCCGGCCGACTGCGACGCGGTGGCCCAGCAAATGGCGGCGGCGCGCAAGGCGCTCGACCGCTCGTTCGTGCAGTTGCTGACCAGCAGCCTGGTCAATCAGAGCGCAAATGCGCAGAGTGTGGAACAAGCGCGCGCAAGTGCGGTGAAACTGGCGGCGATGCTGGATAAATTCGCGTAGTGGGCCGTATCCCGATATTGCCTAATCCGTAAACACTTCGGGCTTTGGAATTTTCGTCCAGCCCTGAATCCAGGCGATATTGAGCAGCAAGGTCGCGCTGATATATACCACGAAGAACAACACAAAATAGCGCGTCTGCAGCCACGCCAGCAGCGCCAGGTTGACCGCCAGCACCAGCAGCAGCCACTTGTTTTTCGGCTGCTTCGAGCTGGGAAAGCGCACCGTCGACACCATCAGGGTGCCGACCCCCACCATCAGCAGCATGATCAGCCAGGCTTGCAGCATGGTGGTGAGCGGCGCCGGCCAGGCCACCACCACGGCGGCCACGCATGCGGCCCCGGCAGTAATCGGCATGCCGACAAAATAACGCGGATCGGTGCGGCCGACGCTCACATTGAAGCGCGCCAGCCGCAGGGCGCCGCAGGCGACGAAAATAAAGCAGGCGATGCCGCCGGCGCGCAGCAGGGTCGGATGTTCCTGGCCGAATTGGGCGAAGCCGTAACAGTACAGCAGCAGGCCCGGCGCGCAGCCGAAATTCATGACGTCGGCGATCGAGTCGAGCTGCATGCCGAAGTCGGACTGGGTGTTGGTGGCGCGCGCCACAAAACCGTCGAGGGCATCGAAAATGCCTGCCAGCACCAGTAAAATCGCCGCCATGCGATAGGCGGATGGGTCGCCCACCGGGGCGTTGTCGACGGAAATGACGATGCTGCCGAAGCCGCAAGCGATCGACAACAGAGTGACCATGCTGGGCAGGGCAAACTTGGCGCGGGCCATGCGCTGTTGGCGGGTAGATTTCAATTTGGGCTCTGTTTGGCTGCGAATTGCCTATTTTACAGGGCGTTATCGCAACACACGGGTGGATTCTTAAGCGAGCAATGCTCACGAAAGCACATTAATGGCCTAAAATCGCACTTACCGTGTTTCTACTGTTCATTAAAAAGTGACGCTAGAACACTTTTAGCCAACGTTTTCCCACATTACTTTATGACGCCAAGCTCCCGCCACCATTTCCTGTTGCCAGCGATTCTAGCCCTGGCGGCCAGCTTGTTGACCGCCTGCGGTGGCGGCGGCAGCAGCAGCAGCACCAGCAACGCCACCGCGTCGACCCCGATTACCACCTCCACGGCAAGCACGGCCGGTTTCGATACCGCGCAATATGCGGGTGCGCCGGTCACGGTCGGTAATGTCGCCGCGGACGGCCGCAACTGGATCAACTACCGCCGCAGCCAGATCGGCATGTCGGTGCTGACGCAAAATGGCCTGATCGACGCCGCCGCGCAAAACCATTCGGATTACCAGCGCCTCAACGACGTCATCAGCCACAGCGAAGAGGGCGGCAAGCCGGGTTTTACGGGAGTTGGCCTGGATGCCCGCCTGGCCACGGCCGGGTTTAGCTTGACGCCGTACAATCATGCCTATGGCGAAGTCATTTCCGCCACCACCAACACCTCCGGCTTTTTCATGGCCGAGGAATTGATCACTGCCATTTATCACCGCTTCGTGATGTTCGAGCCGGTGTTCAAGGAAATCGGCACCGGCTCGGGCACCACCACCCGCAATTACACGTATTTCACCGCCGACTTCGTGTCCAACAATGGCTACGGCCCCGGCCTGGGCCGCGGCAAGCTGGCCGTGTGGCCGATCAACGGCCAGACCGGCGTGACGCCGAATTTTTTCAGCAACCAGGAAGAGCCCGATCCGGTCGACGGTCTCAATGAAGTGGGCTATCCGGTCAGCGTGCACGGCGACATCAGCGCTTACGTGAGCGTCTCGAGTTTTACGATCAAGCCGAGAAACGGCAGCAATTTGACTGTCAAGCTGCTGCAAAACTCGACCGATCCCATCACGCCGCACTCGGCCGCGGCGATCATCCCGCTGAGCAAGCTGAGCGCCGCCACCGTCTACGATGTGTCGTTCAGCGGCACCGCCGACGGCGTGCCGGTATCGCGCAGCTGGTCGTTCACCACCAAATAAGCCCGATGCCCGATCAGGCCGCTGTTGGCGCCGATATCCTCGACACCGCCGGCGCCACCAGCCGCGTACTGGGCGACGGCGCGCTCTACCTGCGGATGCTGCGCCGCTTTCAGCACGACCATCCGGCCGGCCCCAGCCCGATCCGCGACGCCATCGCCAGTGCCGACCTGAACCTGGCGCACCGCCTGGCGCACACCCTGAAGGGCACGGCCGGCATGATCGGCGCCGAATTGTTGTACAGCCGCGCTTGCGCACTGGAACTGCGCCTGCGCACCGGTGGCGCGCATGCCGCGGCGCCCGAGCTCGCTCTCGTGGAGCAAGCCTTACGCGATGTTCTGACCGTGGTCGAGCGCCTGCTCGAAGGGGAACCGGCGGGCGGACGCGCGACCGCGGCGGCGCCACCACACCCGGCCTCAACCGCGGCGGGCGCGGCCTTGCTGCTGCGGCAGCTGGCAGCCTTGCTCGATACGGGAGACGGCGCCGCCATCGACCTGCTGGAACAGGCGGGGCCGACCTTGAAAGCGGCCCTGGGGCCGACCGGTTTCAGCGAGGTAATGCTGGCGGCCAATGCGTTCGATTTCGAAGCGGCATTGACGGCCTTGCGGCGCGCGGCGCCGGGCAGCGAATTTGAAGAAGACCGGCAACATTAAAGTTGCCAGGATCACCCCGTAAACGCCGCCTCGTCGTCGAAGCCATCCGCGCACTCCTTGTTGCAGAAGCGCTTGACGCTGTCGAGCGCCTTTTCGCAGTACCAGCACGAACCTTTCGGCGGCAGGCTCTGGCGGGGCCGCACCGGGGCGGGCGCGGCCGCAAGAGGCGTTGGCGGGGCATCGACCAGATCGGTTTCCATATTCGTCACACTCTCTTGCACGGTTCCCAAAATGTCCCCTTTCGAGCGGCAGCCCGCGTAAATTTCTACGGCAAGATTACTTCACTGAAATACTGCGGACATGATGTGCCTCAAGCAGGTTCCCGATGCAGCAACGACACGACACAGCACAAGTTACGCCGATTGCGAGGCCGGCGCAATCACCAACATGACCATCCTATGCGCTGTCGCTCGCTCCCAACAGCGGCCGCCATGGCGCGAAGCGCACTTTACAAGCACGTCGATTTCTGGCGTTTATCCAGACGGCCAGGCTATTCACGCACCGGCTCGATGTGGATGACGACGGCGTCGGCGGTCGTGCGGATCGCTGTGGGCATGAATTGCACGCCCGCATAGCGCAAATCTTCCATGCGGAAGCGGTACACCGGCACGTCGCGTATCGATTTGTGCAGCAGCGCGTTGGCGAGCAGGCCGAACTGCTGCTGGCGCTCGCCATCGACGCCCTCGATGGCCACCTGGTCCAGGCGCGGATCGTTGATGAACACGGCCCCGCGCACGGCATCGATGGACAGCCGTCCCGACAGAGAGATATTGCCGCGCCACGATTGGCGGATGATGGGCGGGGCCACCGTGGCGTCGAGGTTGAGCCCGACCCGATCCGTGCCGGGCTGCAGCGAGAGCTTTGGATTGCTCAGCCGAATGTCGAACAATTCCATCGCCTTGTTATTCAGCGGAAACCGCTTTTCGACACCGGCCTGCAGCTTCGACAAGGGAATGCTGACGTCGCGCGGTCCGGCCAGATTGGCGCAGGCCGACAACAAAGACACCGTTGCCAGCACGGCGGCGCAGCGAACACGGGCGGTAGAAAAGGACAGCATGGCGGCCTGGCGTTAAATGATCGACGATCCAAGCGTAGCACAAGGGCTGAGCGGCCCGCTTGACGGTAACGTTCGGATACATCGGGGTTATCATGGCCGCATCGCCTTCGAACGCACCCGCCATGCGCCTGTTCACCAGTCTTGTCATCCTGCTGCTCATCCTGTACGCCGGCCTGTGCCTGGCGATGTTTCTGTTCCAGCGCTCGCTGATCTATTTTCCGCAGGGGCGCAGCCAGCCGGCCGAGACCATCATTCTGCCGGTTGCCGGCGCCGAGCTGGTCATCACCCACCATCCGCAGCCGGGCCCATCCGCCGTACTGTATTTTGGCGGCAATGCCGAGGATGTCAGCGCCAGTCTGCCGACTTTAAGCGCGGCCTATCCCGGGCACTCCCTGTACCTGATGCATTACCGCGGCTACGGCGGCAGTGGCGGCGCCCCGTCCGAGGCGGCGCTGCAGGCCGATGCCCGCGCCCTGTTCGACAAGGTGGCGGCGACGCAGCCGGAGATCACCCTGGTCGGCCGCAGCCTCGGCAGCGGCATCGCCATCGCGCTGGCGGCCAGCCGCCCGGCGCGCCGGCTGGTGCTGATTACGCCCTACGACAGCATCGAAGACCTTGCCGCCGCACAGTTTCCATGGCTACCAGTGCGCTGGCTGATCCGCGATCGCTACCGCTCGATCGACGCCGCCCCGCGCATCACGATTCCGACCGTACTGGTGCAGGCCGAACACGACACAATCATTCCGCCGGCACATACGCAGCGCCTGCTCGATGCCTTCCCGGCGAACACCGCGCGGCGCGTGCTGATCGCCGGCGCCGGCCACAACGACATCGACCAGGCGCCCGGCTACCTGGAGGCCATCGGCGCGCTTACGCCAGGCAGCGCCGGTACAAGTCCAGGTATGCACCGGCCGCCCGTGCCCAGGTAAATCGGGCGGCGTGCCGGCGTACACGGGCGGCGCCGCCGTGCTCATAAAAATCGGCCAGGCCGTGTTCAAGCACGCGCGCCATGTTGTCGGGGTCGAAATCGTCGAAATAGTATGCGGCATCGCCGCCCACTTCCGGCAGCGCGGTCAAGGTGGACAAAAACACCGGCTTGCCGTGGTACATGGCCTCGATCACCGGTAAACCAAAACCCTCCGCCAGCGATGGAAACGTAAAGGCCTCGCAATTGGCGTAATACCAGTTCTTGTCGTCCTGGCTGACCGGGCCGGCAACGATGACGCGGTCGGCGACGCCCCAGGCGGCCGCGTCATCGAGGATTTTCTGTCGATAGGACTGATGCACCACGCCGGCGATCAGCAACTGGCGGTCATTGCCGCGCAGTAGCGGCACCAGCACATGAAAATTTTTCTTTGGGCACACCATGCCAAGTGCAAACAGGAACGGCCGCGTCGGCGTAATGGCCGGGCGGTGGCCGGCCGGCGGCAGGCTGGCATCGGCGCCGTTGTGGATCACGGAAATTTTAGTTTGCGCATCAGGAAAAAAGCGCACGATGTCGGCCGCCACGAAGTGAGAAATCGCAACGATGCGGTCGGCGCCGGCCACTTTTATTTGCATGCGCTTCATGTACTTGCGCACCCGCGGACTGTCGAGATCGAACTCATGCACCTGGTTGATGTCGTGCACCGTCATGATGGTGCGTCCCGGCACTTGCGCGGGCGTAAAACGGCAATACTGGTCGGCGAAGTGGACCAGGTCGAAGCGCCGTCCCTGCGGAAAAAACAGTCGGTGGAATTGGCGATGCCGCACGTAATCGGCCTGCTCCCCCATGAAACCCCGTTGCTGCGGATAGGTGTAAGCGCTCAGCGCCATCTCGGGCGCCGCCTGGCGGACAATTTCATTGCCGAGGCGGTGGCCGAAACTGTGCAGGCCGGTATTTGCGCGCCGCATCGAATCGAAGGTCAGCAACACGGCCGGCTTCATGGCGCCGGGCAGGCTTGCAATTGACTGCTTCTCCAGCCGAGCACGATCGCGGCGACCGCGTCGACGCCAATTGCCGCCATGCAGGTGCAGCTGGCGTTGCCAGTGCAGGTGGCGCAGCGGGACGGCGCCGACAAGGACTGCGCACGCGCGCCGAGAGCGCCCCAGCGCGCAATGTCGATCGGCTGAATCGGCGGAAACAGGCCGAGCGCAGGGCGGCCCAGCGCGGCCGCCACGTGCAGCGGCCCGGTGCCGCTGGCGACCAGGCCGTCGGCCGCGCCGATCATCGCCGTCAAGCCGGCCAGGTCGACCGTCCCGTACAAATGGCGCACGTGCGGCAGTTCGAACAGGCCGGGCGCCTCGCGCCGCAGGATCGCGCCTTCGGCCGCGCTGCCGGTGACCCAGATCGCCACGCCAGGCACCGCCTGCAACTGGCGCGCCAGGGTTTCGTAATGGGCGAGCGGCCATTCGCGGCCGTTGCCGTTCGATTTCGGATGCAGGATCAGATTGAATTGGGCCTCGGCGCGCAGGGTCTCGGCGGCGGCCAGGTACGGCGCGCGCAGGCCGTACAAGGCGGGAATCTCCGCCAGCGACGGCGCATAATCGATCCCCAGCGGGCGCAGCAGTTCAAAATTGAGCTGGGCTTCGTGCAGGCTCGACTTCGAGCGGTTGAAATGCGCCAGCCGGTTGCAAGTGATCAGGTGATACAGGCGGTGGCTGGTGCCGACCCGCTCGGGCACGCCGGCGCGCCGCGCCGCCTTGGCCAGCCGGCGTTCCGGATAGGCGAAGATGACGATGTCGTAGGGGCGATGGGCGAAGATGGGCGCCGCATCGTCCTCATTGTCGAAAGTGAGCACCTGGTCGACGTTGCTGCACTGCTGCACCACCGGCGCGGCATAGCGGCGGCACACGAAATGGACGGTGGCGCCCGGCCAGCGCTGCTTGATGTAGCCGGCCAGCGGCAGGGTCAGCACGACGTCGCCGATATTGTCGGTGCGGCAAATCAGGATGCGCGCTTGTCCCAGCTGCCGCGCCGCGCCGGACTCTCCTGTATTTGATACATTTTTACGCCTTGATGGCAAAAAACCGTATCGTGTCATGGGAGTCAAAAGTTGCATGCTGTTCCGCAAAAAAATCGTCGTCGGCATGCGGGCTGCATACCGGCCTGGGATTGTCAGATTGTAGAGCGCGGCTCCATTAAACGCCGCAAGTTTTTATGAAGTCAGGTGAAGCCCCCGGCAAATTACTATTTGCCGATGCAGAACCAAGCAAAACCTGCAAGATCCTAACTGGCAGCCACTTTCAAAGCCTCCCATCAGCCGCTTGGACACAAACTTGGACAGCGGCTGTTTCTCACGTCCAGAGGGTAGGCGATGTCTTATTCGAACGAGAATCATGCGGGGAGTCCCAACGGCTTGCCCAATTACGGCAAAGTCCGGTTATTCGAGGTTCCCATAAGGGCGGGCGATGCTCGGCACAAAAAAATCCGTCTCGCGCTAAACAATGCGACAGAACCCCCGCAATAGAGGTATTTCCGGACGCCCTTGACTTTGATGTAGTTATGGCTAGCGCGCCCTGGTCGAAACGGCCATAAGCCGCTACAACTGGCTCATCGGGCCTCGTCTATGGTCACGTGGATTCGAATCTCGGGAAACCGAAGCCGCCATCGGCGCCTGTGTTGAATCGAATGCTGGCGGCCGGACGCCCTGATTGCGTCCGCTGCGAGCGCAAAGCAGTATAGCAAATCGGCGGTAGCGCAGTTTCGCTGTCAACTATTAAGTGCAGCAACGCCGGGCAACGGCGGAATTTCCGGATTATTGGACTGGAATATTGGGGGCGGCATGCACTATGCGCCGGCCGAGTCGCTCCTGGAGGGGCACCCGCAGTGCGTAGCCCACCCCGCGCACGGCGCGCACGGTGTCCGCCGGCAGGCCGGCGGCTTCCAGTTTCTTGCGCATGCGGCTGACGATGGTTTCGAGACGCCGCTCATCGTACTCCAGGTAACTTTCGCCGAATGCTTCGATGATCTGGCGCCGCGTCGCTTGGCCTCCGGCGGCCCGGGACAGGCGCGAGAGGAGGAGCGATTCATGTGGCGTCAGTTCGATGCGCTGGCCCGTGGAGGTAATCATGAGATTCTCGCTGACGATCAGCCGCAGGACCGCAGTGGCGGGGACATCTTCGCTGCCCAGGCGGCGCGCCAGGGCGCGGACAACCAGGGCCAGCTCGCGCAGGTCCACCGGCTTGCACATATACACGTCGGCGCCGTCCTCCATGCCCTGCACCCGGTCCCGCACCATGGTGCGCGCCGTGAGCATCACGATGCCCAGGCGGGGTTGATCGCGCCGCAGGCGCCGGGCGATGGAGCGGCCATCTTCGCCGGGCAATCCGATGTCGAGCACCACGACATCGAGGCACTCCGCCGCCAGATGGAGATCAAGGGCGCGGCCGTCCGCGCAGGGGGTGACCAGCAACCCTTCGTCGCGCAGGGCAAAGGCCGCATCATCGAGCAGATCGACGTCATCCTCGACGACGGCGACGCGGATCATGCGGCCCCCTCACTACGCCGGCGCTCGATCGGGACCGGTGCCAGGACGGACGGGCTGGCACCGGCAACAACGGTCTGCTTGTCGGCTTCCATTGGTATGCTTTCCCGGGGCAGGCCCCGATGATGTTGGTTGATATTCGGGCCCGCCATTCCGGTCGGCAGCCACAGGCGGAACACGGCGCCGGCGGAAAGGGGCAGCAGGCTGACCTGGCCGCCGTGCAATTCAGCAATACGCCGCACCAGGTACAGGCCCAGGCCCGCGCCGGAGACGTGGCCCACATTCGCGCCGCGCGAATACCGGGAGAACACTTGGTCGCGCAGGGCCGGCGCGATGCCCAGCCCTTCGTCGGACACCGTGATTTCTACCCCCGGCACACCGGATTCATCCTGCGACCGGGCCGATACATGCACGTTCGAATCCGGCGGCGCGTACTTGAGGGCGTTGTCCACCAGGTTGCCCACCGCCACCCGCAACAGGGCGCGGTCCGCCACCAGCATCAGCGACGCAGGTGCCGTCAGATGCAGCCGTTCGGCACCGTCCGGGCTGGTGTCGGCCACCATCACCAGCAGGTTTCTCACGTCCACCGGGCTACGCTCGGCACTGATGCCATCCGCGTCGACCCGGTCCGTGGTCAGGAACTGCTCCACCAGGTGGTCGATGCGGCTCACCCCGCGGCGGATGCGCTCGTGGCGCCGCCCCACTTCGGGATTGTTGGAACGATCGATCCGCGTCAAGGTCTGGGCCGCGCTGTCGATTACGGCCAGCGGCGTCTTCAATTCGTGGGAGAGCATGGCGATGAAGCGCCCCTGCTCCGCATGGGCCTCCCGCGCCCACGCCGCATCCAGTTCGGCGGCCCGGAACTGTTCGGTGGCGCTATGGCGTTCGGCATGCATCACCCTGAAGCGCACGGACAGGGCGAACTGCAAGGCGAGCGTGTGGCCCAGCAGGGAGAACAGGCGAATGTTCAAGGTGAACAAGTCGTCCTGCGTGAAACCGAGCACCGCCAGCGTCGACGCCACTGAGCCGGCCAGGGCGGTCACGTTGGCCGCCAGCATGTAGATCCCCTCGGCACGGCCCTGGCGCCAGAGCCGAAATGACAGATACAGCATGAGCAGGCTCAGGGGCAGCCACAGCAGCATGACGATCCGCGCCGCCTCCACAAAATGGCCGGTCGCCAGAGACAGCATCATGCCGATGGGTAATGTCGCCTGGAGGTGAAACACCCAGAGCAGGAACGGCTGATCTCGATCGACTCCCGCCATGCGTCGCGAGAAGGGCGCGCTGGCGGCCACGAGGAAGAACAGCGCCGCGCCCACGGAGGCATTGGCCAGATGCGGTGAGTCCCGCAACAGGCATTGGGCTATCAGACCGCTGGCGGCCAGGAAAACCAGCAGGCTGCCCAAGGTGTGCAGGGAAAACCAGCCAAACAGCGAATCGCGCAGCGCGCCCCACAGCAGCAGGTTGAGCATCAAGACCAGGACAATCACGCCGAAGTGGAAACCGAGCAGGGCGTATTCGGTGTACTTTGCCCCGGCAAATTGGTCTGCACGCCACAACTGCAGCGAAGCCTTGGACGTACTGCTCGTCCGCAGGCGCAGATAGAAGGTACGGGGCGCCGTGTCGGCCACCTTCAGCTTGAAGATGAAGCCGCGGTAATCCTCCTGCCGGGACGCAAACGACAGCGTATCGCCCGCCCGGTGTTCGATGAACCCCGCCGGGCCGGGCTCGAACAGGCGCAAGTCATCGAGAAATGGTGGCTCGACCTCCAGCCACCATTCACCGCTCGTCGGCACTTGAACGGTAAAGCGCAGCCAATGCACGTCGCGGGTATAGCCGGCGCTCAGATTGCCAGGGATGCCGTGAAACGCCTTCGGCGCCGATGCTGCGCTGACGGTGTCGATGGTTTCCACGCCCTTGGGATCGACCAGGACAGCCAGGTTCCGCACCGGCAGGGACTGGGAATGGCAAGTGGCGGCGACGCCCAGCATCACCAGCAGCAGCAGTGCGTGAAGGTATCTCAAAGCGCCGCGCGCCGGTTCGGTGCGGTACCAGGCGAGAACGGAACGATCTGGCGCATCGGCTGCTTACGGCGCGAGGGGCGGCAAGGGATCGATCAGGTCGCCCATGCCGTTCTTCTCCGCCAACTCGCGCACGACACCTTTCTGGTTGAGCGCTTCGAGCCGCTGGTTGAAGTTCATGATATCGGCGGCACTGAAGCGGGTCTTGCTAAAGGCGAACACAAAGGGGACCAGGCCGACCGAGGCATTCAGCACCTCCAGCTGGGTCATGATGCCTTCCGAGCGCAAGGCGTAGACATCCGAGATACCCGACATCAGGATGGCATCGACGTCCCCCAGCAGCAGCGCCCGGACCATTTCACCGTCCGAGTGGTAGAGCTCCGCGTGCAGGCGCGAGCCCTTGCCCAGCAGGTCGTAGCGGTACCCCTGCCGGGCGCCGAGGCGCTTGCCGTTCAGGTCGGATTGCCTGAGCAAGGGAAAGGCGTTGCCCTTCTTCACCACGACCACCTGATAATCGGTGACGATCGGCTCCGAAAACAGGTATTTGGCCTGGATCTTGTCGGTTTTGAGAATGACGGTGGCCACATCCAGGCGCCCTTCCTCGAGCGCCTTGAGGGCGGCATCGGCCGGCATCGAGACGAACGCCGGTTCCTGCCCCATGTCCCGGGCGATTTGCGCGACGATCTCGGCGAACATCCCCGAGGGACGTCCTTTCTGAAAGTTGGCGAACAGGTTGCCCGCCACGGAAATTCGAACGGCCTTTGCAATTTTCACGCTGCTTTTCATGAGCAGGCGCTCATCCTCGGGCTTCGCCGCCCCGACCGTGTTATCGCCGACGGGGGCGCAGATGTGGACCGTGCCGTCCGGCAGGCGCGTATTGCACAGAATCGCGCCTTGCAACAAGACCCCCCGCAAGGTTGCCCCTGTGAAATCGGCACCACTCAAATCGGCATCCTGAAAATTCACGGCGTCCAGCACCGCATTGACGAACAGGGCCCGCTTCAGGGAGGCGCTGCGGAAATTCGTCAGGCGAATTTCGATGGCCGTCAGGTTGCTGTCGTCCAGGTTGGCGCCATTGAAGTTGGCGCCGCCCAGGTCGCTGCCCTGCAGATCTGCCCGTTTGAGGATCGCTCCCTGCAGGTCGGCGTCGCGCAGGCGCGCCCCGGACAGGTCGGCCCCCGTCAGGTTGGCATTGCGCAGTTCGGCGCCCACCAGGCGGGCGTCGATCAGGCGCACGTCATGCATGCTGGCGGTGACGAAATGCGCCCCGGTCAAGTCGCTGCGGGCCAGGTTGGCGCGGTCCAGGTTGGCCATGCGGAAGTCGGCATTGCGAAAGCTGGCGCGCGACATCGAGGCGTCCTCCAGGGCCGCCTTGGAAAAATCCGAGTCGGACATGTCGCCCCAGTCCATCCGGGCGAAGGTCAGCACGGAGGACTGGAAATTGCCCTTGCGGACCACCGCCCAGGACAGGTTGCTGCCGTACAGATACGCGCCGACATAGTCCGCGCCATCGATCCTGCGCTGGGCAAAATCCTGGTAACGCAGTTCGCAGAACTGGCAACGATCCGGAATCTCCGCTGCCCGCAGCGTGCCTGCGAAAGCCATGGCCACCATACCGGCCACAATAACACCAATGTTCATGAGGGTTTCCGGGTTCAGAAGTAGAGGAAATGGGCGATTTCTTTCAGCCGCTCCTTGAGCGTGCTGCCGCCGGACCAGCTCTCCAGGGTCACGTCGCCGGTGCGAAATTCCCGGTACAGGGCGTTGTCCTGCAGGCGGTTGAACACCGATGCCCAGTTCGGATAGGGCTTGAACCAGTCCGAATAGCGGGCGCGCAGGCTGGCCACCTGGCGATCTTCCTCGCTGAGCGATTTCTCGTACTCTTCGCGCGCCTTTTCGGATTGATAGACGAACTGGGGCGCACGCGGCGTGATGAGGATCAGCAAGGAGTTCTGGTAGACCGCGCGCTGTTTCTTGGAAAACAGATACTGGATCGCGGGGACGTCCTGCAACAGCGGCACGCCATCCCGATCAATTTCTGTCGACTTTTCGTTCAGACCGCCCAGGATGAGCGTCTCGCCGTAGCGCATCACGACATTGGCATTGACGCTGACCTTGGTCGTTTCCAGCTTGGAATCGAAGATGACGTCCTTGCTGGGCGTCTTGAGGAAGGTGCGCAGGGCGTTGACCTGCAGGCTCAGTCGCCCGTCCGGCAGAAACATGGGCAGTACGCTCAATTTGACGCCGATTTCCTTCTGGATATTGATCGGCGCTCCCCCGGCGGCGCCACTGGCCGCCGCGACGGCGTTCAACTCGGTGCCAGAGAAGAATTCGGAAAGCTTGCCCGACGTCGCCACCAAGGTGGGCCGCGTGAGAATCTCGCTGCGGCCCGAATTGTTATTGGCGATGTTCAGCGTGTAGGCGATGCCCGGTATCGATAGCGCCCGGGTAATGGTATTGGTGAAGCTGCTGGCGTCGGCCGTCGTGCCATCGGCGCCTGCGGTACGGGTCAGCGTGCTATTGAATGCGCGGCTGAACGCGGGCGTCGTGGAATTGCCGAATTGAATGGACAAGCCGCTCAGCAGATTGATCCCGGCGGTGGTCGCCATGGTCTCCTCGGTCCCGATCATGACCACGTCAACGACCACCATCTTGTCCGGGGAATTGACAGGCACAGGCGCCCCATAGGCCGCGGCCCCGTATGGGGCTGCGGCCCCGTAGGGGGCTGCGGCCCCGTATGCAGGCGCAGGAGTTGCGCCCCAGCCGGTGCCGGCGGGGGTGGCGGCGGCAGGCGTATTCCAGCTGCCGGCGGGGACCGGGGCGGGGACGGGAGCGGGAGCAGTACCCCAGTTGTCGGCGACTTTGATCAGCCGTGCCTGGCGATGCACGTCGGACCAGTCTTCCGTGCGGCGCGCCAGGCTGCTGACGTCCTTGTCGCCCAGCGCGCTCAATCGGCTCAGGTAGCGATCCGCGCTGTCCTTTTCCCCCACGGCCGCCATGATCATGGCGGCGTTGCGGATATCCCCTTTGGAACGGATGCCGCCGGCCATTTCCAGTGCGGTGACGGCACCTGCCGCCAAGTCCGGTGAGCCCGCGCGGTAGGCGGCATAGGCAAATGCGTTCAGCAGACCATGGTCGTCCTTGCGCAACTGCAGGGCCTCTCCGAGGCGTTGCCGGGCCGTATCGAATTTCTGCTCCTGCGCTGCGAGAATGCCCGAAAAATAATAGGCGAGCCAGTTGCTGCGATCAAATTGAATGGCCTGATCATAGCCCTGGTTGGCGAGTTCGTAGCTGCCCTTGCCCCCGCCCATGGCCTGCAGGTGATAGATGAGACCATTGATAAGGTGAAAATAGGACCGGCGGACCTGCAGCTGCAAGGCCTGGTTGATCTTCACCGACGCCTCGTCCAGGCGGTTCTGCTCCAGCAAGGACAGGGCATCGGCGGCCAGTTGATTGGCCCGCTCCAGGCGTGGACCTTCTCCTTGCTCGCTGGTGACGACCTCGGCGCAGGTGGGGAACGAGACGCCCGCCAATGCAAGGGTACAGGCCAGAATCAGGGGACGTACGCGCAAACTGCCGGCCAAGCGGGCATTCATCGTTTTTTCCATTACCACTCCAGTTTCTCGTGCGCAGCAAGTGGCGGCGATACCCCGCCCGGCGCACAAGCTTGCATTCTTCCGCAGCTTGCGGCGGGCAGTCATTTGACAGGACAGTCGCTAATCACAGAAACCATCCAGACGTATTGATATTTACAAAATTACAAAAGAAGTATAGCGTCTCGTAGAAATTATTTCCGCCGGTTAACGGAATTTTCAATACCCCGGATACAAATCGCCCTGCCCGGCGCCTGAACCAACGCCAACAACGCCCAACGCCACGCAAAATACAAAGAAGGTGTCTTGCGAATGTGACATTTTTTTGGGGAATGATCCGCCGACCTTAGGTCATTCGCTCAGGCTAGGCACGATTCGGGCAATTGCCTCCGCTGTCACCCGGCTTTCACCCACGAAAATGCCTTCCGTCGTGATAAGTACGGTGAGTAACAACGACACACCCAAGGTAACCCCGCCCACGTAGGCAAACATTTTTGGCAGTGGACTCTGGAACCAGCCAAACACGGTGAGCAGCGCAATTGCACTCAGAAGGGCCTGCCAGAAATAGAGCGGCAGGAACAGGCGGCTGGCGGAAAGCCGCGCTTCGCGCACATCGGACATCTGGGTCAGCGTGCCCAGCACCTCGGCGCGTGCAAGTTGCTGCAATGGCGTTTTCGGATCCAGTTGACGGCAGCCTTGGACAAGAATCGTCAGCAGGTCGGAGGTGGCTTCGCTGCGCTGCCCGCGAGCCAACAGAGGCCATTCGTCATTGACGGTCGACACGGCATAGAGTTTGAGATTTTCCCGCAGCCCGAGCGCATCATCGCCACCGAAGCCGGCCAGGGCGCGGTTGAGCTTGAAAATGATGGTCGCCTCGCGCGCCACCAGGTCTTCCACGGAGCGATGGTCCCCCTGTACCCGCACCAGGCAGAACGCCAGCAGCAGCATTGTCACTGAGGTAAACAGTTTGAACGACTCTTCCGCCCCCTTGGCCAGGTGCTCGCCAGGTGCCAGAGCGAATTTCCAGCGGATGAGGAAGGGCACCACGGTCGATACCGCCAGGCCGAGGCTGACAATCAGAATGCCAATGTGAAAAT
The DNA here is from genome assembly GCA_028291845.1 of Massilia sp. Lineage (GTDB taxonomy): Bacteria > Pseudomonadota > Gammaproteobacteria > Burkholderiales > Burkholderiaceae_D > JAFCUW01. Next base: position 25,159 of record JAQGNM010000564.1, read on the forward strand.
TAGATAGGGTGTGCAGCCAGTTGAGCATGATGAGGTTAACCCCTTGTTTGTGTGAGTGATAAAGCACGGCAGTGCGCCATGCGCACCTGTGTGCGCATGGCGCACTGCCTGAGTTTGAGTGACGGACGTTTCATATCGAATGGATCAAGGAATCATGAAGAGGTTGATCATGTTGATGAAGTTGACCGTTTCCAGGTTCTCGGAGTATTCGGAAACAGCGCGAGAACGTGCAGCATTGCCGGCCGCCGAATTGCTCCGCCACGGCAGTTGGTGGAAGCTCTCGGTCATGATGTCAGCGGGCGCCCCCACGGATCCCGCGGCTTGGGCCTGCGCCAGGACGGCCACTGCCGCATCGGCTTCAGCCGGCGAGCAGGCACCGTCGCACAACGGGGGCACGATGAGAAGTGCGTTTGAGCCCGCACTGCCGAGTGGCAGATTGCCCCTGCCAGGACTTGCACCGACCCGGCCAAGCATGGCGGCGGAAATTACACCGGCGTTTGTCCCCCCGGCCAACCGTGCAGCGGCACGGGCCGCCGCCATCAACTTCGCCTGCGCCAGGATAGAGTTGCGGGCCTCGGCTTGCCGCGCAGTGCGAGCCGCATCGGCCGCTTTCTTGTCGCCCTTGGCTTTACCGTCCGCTTTGCTGGCCACTTTGGTATCTGCCTTGCGGGCGTCCTCGGCTTTGCCAGCCGCTTTGCCAGCCGCTTGGGCGTCTGCTTTGTCGCCGTCTTTGGCTTTGCTGGCCTGTTTGCTGGTCGCTTTCGCATTTGCTTTGCTGGCCTGTTTGCTGGTCGCTTTCGCATTTGCCTTGCCGCCATCCTTGCTGGCTGCGGCGCTTGCCGCCTTTGGAGCTGCGCTGCTGCCAGACGAGTCGCCACTCTTGACAGCGGGCGCAGACTCTCCCGCCGAACCGGAAACACTGGAACTGCTTGCAGCGCTTGAACTGCTCGCAGCATCTGCACTGCTGGCACCACCGGTAGCGTCGGTAGCACCTGCACTGCTTGCATCGCCTGAGCTACCTGGAGCGGCCGAACTGCCGGAACCACCGGCTGCATCCGGTGCACCTGAACTGCTTGCCGTGCCTAAACTACTCGGAGCGCCCGAGGTAGTTGGACTAACCGAAGCAAGCGAGGCGCCGGGCGGGGCAGGCAAAACAAGTACCGGTGCTGGTATCAGCACGGGGGACCGCGTTATGGTGCTGGAGGTGTTGCTCGCCAAGGTCACCGCATAGTTGGCGCCGCCGTTCCCATCATCGACGGCGACCCCTGAGACATAGACCGTCTTGTTCGACCCGACGCTGGCGTCGGCAAAGGCGAAGCTGCCGCCGCTGAGGGTGTCGCCGGCGAATAATTTGCCCCCGATGACGACCGGCGTGCCCACAGCCGAGCGGCTGCCATCGTACGTCTTGCTGATGGCGCTGGTGCTCAGGGTCAGACTGGCTGGTGTCACATCGACCGTCTGCGTGCCGCTGCTGAAGCTGTAGTTGCTCGCCAGCCCGGTACCGTCTCCCAGCGTCAGCGTGCCCAGGGTGACCGCCTTGGCGGCCCCTACATTCTTGCTCGCTACAGTGCCACTTCCGCTCAGTGTGAGCGTCTCGCTACCTACCAGGGAACCGACCGTCAAGACGCCCGCCGACACGTTCGCCGTGCCGTCGTAAAGTCGACTGCCGCTAAGGCTGACAGTCTTCGGTGTGATGTGGGCAACTACAGTCTGGCCGGCGCCCAGACTGTAGTTGCTGGCCAGACCGCCGCTGCCATTGATCAGCGTGGCGCTGGCGACCGTCACCAGGTTGGCGGTGCTCACATCTTTTGTATTAAAGCTGCCGCTGGCGGTCGCTGTCACGCTTTCGCCGCTGACCAGATCAGCGGCGTTGATCGCCAGCGTTGGTGCCGCGTTCCGGCCACCGTCGTACACCTTGTCGGCGGCTGCGGCCGTAGCGCTCAGCACCTTTGCATTGATGGCGCCCGGCACGCTAGCGATGGCCGGTTGCGCGGCCAGCACGTAGTCGCTCGCTGCCGATACCACCAAGTTGTTGCTGCTGCTACCGTCTTTCGCGCCGCTGCCGCTGCTGCTCAAGACGCCGAGCGCCACGTTGCCGCTGGCCCCAACGCTGCTGGCGGAGGCGACGTGGGCCGAGTTGTAGTTCAGGCTCAGGCCACTGGTGTCCAGGGTGAGTGCGTCTCCGGCGACCGCGCCGCTGACGCTGCCGTTTACGCTCGCCCCGCTTGCCGTGGTGCCGTCATAGGTCCTGGTCAGCGTGCCGCCGATGCTCGCCGTGGCACTCAACGGCGCTGCGCTGATCGCCGCCGTCACATCCTTGGCGCTGGCGTCGAGCACGTAGTCGCTCGTCAAGCCGGTACCGGTCACGCCGCTGATCGCCAGTCCCGAGACCGTCACC
>JAQGNM010000062.1 GCA_028291845.1 Massilia sp.
TGATGTGTGTTGCGGTGCAATGGCCAAAATTGTCGATGAGCATGCAGCTTGGCTTGACTTGCTCACATGCTAGTGATTAAAATCACTCACATGATAGTGAATTTTCTGCACGCTCTTCTTCACCTTAACCGAAAAAATCCGCCATGATCGTGCGCGACCGGCCATCCGGGCTCAAGCTGTTTCTCGCGCTGCGCGGATCGGTATTGCCGCGCATCCTGCCGGCGCTGATCGTCAACATCGCCATCGCCACCCTGGTCACCTGGTCGCATGGGGACCTGTTCCAGCTGAAGATCACGCTGACGACGATTCCGTTCACGCTGATCGGCTTGCCGCTGTCGATCTTCCTCGGCTTTCGCAACAATGCCGCCTACGACCGCTTCTGGGAAGGGCGCAAGCTGTGGGGCGAACTGGTGCTGCGTAGCCGCAATTTCGCCCGCCAGTGCCTCAGCCTGATCGACTATCCTGCGCCGGCGCAGGCCGCAGCAGGGCTGGCCGACACAAGGGTGCGCATGGTGTACCGGGCCATCGCGTTCAATCATGCGGTGCGCGACCTGTTGCGCGGCCAGCCATCGGGTGCGGGCGTGCAAGCCTTGCTGCTGCCGGCTGAATGGGAACAGATGCAGCGCGCCCCCAACAAGCCGGACTTCCTGATGCTGCGGATGGGGATGGACCTGCGCCAGTGCCTGAACGAGGGCCGCATCGATCCTTGCCTGGCCGCTTCCATCGACACCACGCTGTCGGCGCTGACCGCAGCCGGCGCCTCGTGCGAGCGGATCAAGAACACGCCGGTGCCGTTCTCGTACACGCTGCTGTTGCACCGCACTGCCTATCTCTACTGTTTCCTGCTGCCGTTCGGGCTGGTCGACTCAATCGGGTTCATGACGCCGTTCGTGGTAGCCATTGTTGCCTATACGTTTTTCGGCCTCGACGCCCTCGGCGACGAGATCGAGGAACCGTTCGGCCTTGAATCGAACGACCTCCCGCTCGACGCCCTCTGCCGCGCCATCGAAATCGATTTGCGTTCGGCCTTGTGCGACCCGGATGTGCCGGCGCCGCTGGCCGCCGTCGATGATTGCCTGACCTAACCCCCGTTTTTTCCGTAGAAGGATGCACCATGCATGACGAGTATCAGGATCGAATCCGCCACCCCCTCTTGCGTACGCGCATCACCAGCGCCGCCGCGGCGGCCGCGCTGATCAAAGACGGCATGACGATCGGCATGAGCGGGTTCACGCGGGCGGGCGACGCCAAGGCGGTGCCGCTGGCGCTGGCCGAACGGGCGCGCCATGATCCGCTGCAGATCACCCTGCTGACCGGCGCCTCGCTCGGCAGCGACGTCGACAAGATCCTGACCGAGGCCGGCGTGCTGGCGCGCCGCGCGCCGTTCCAGTCCGATCCCACCTTGCGCGCGGCGATCAATCGCGGCGAAGTGATGTTCGTCGACCAGCACCTGTCCGAAACGGTCGAGCTGCTGCGCACCGGCCAGATCGCGCCTGTCGATATCGCCGTCATCGAGGCCATCGCCATCACCGACAGCGGCGCCATCATCCCGACCACGTCGGTCGGCAACAGCGCCAGCTTCGCGATCCTGGCCGACAAGGTGATCGTCGAGATCAACCTGGCGCAGTCGCTGGCGCTGGAAGGACTGCACGACATCTTCATTCCGAAACATCGTCCGCAACGCGAACCGATTCCCTTGACGACGCCGAGCGACCGCATTGGCACGACCGCCATCATGATCCCCCCGGAAAAAATCGCCGCCGTCGTCATCACCGAAAAATGCGACAGTAGTTCGACCATCCTGCCGGCCGATGACGACACGGCGGCGATCGCCGCGCATCTGGTGGCCTTTTTCGAGCGCGAGGTCGCGCTGGGCCGGCTGACCGAGCGCCTGCTGCCGATACAGGCGGGGATCGGCACCATCGCCAATGCCGTGATGACCGGTTTCATCGACAGCCCGTTCCGGCACCTGACCATGTATTCCGAGGTACTGCAGGATTCGACCTTCGACTTGTTCGATGCCGGCAAGCTCGACTTCGCCTCCGGCTCGTCGATCACCTTGTCGAAGTCCAAGGGCGAGCAAGTATTCGGCAATTTCGGCCGCTACAAGGACCGCCTGGTGCTGCGTCCTCAAGAAGTGAGCAACCATCCCGAGGTGGTGCGCCGGCTCGGCATCATCGCGATCAACACCGCGCTCGAGGCCGACATCTACGGCAACGTCAATTCGACCCACGTCGGCGGCACCCACATGATGAACGGCATCGGCGGCTCGGGCGACTTCGCGCGCAATGCCTACCTGGCCGTGTTCGCCACCAAGTCGCTGGCGAAGGGCGGCAAGGTTTCCAGCATCGTGCCGATGGTGTCGCACGTCGACCACAACGAGCACGACGTCGATATCATCGTCACCGAGATCGGACTGGCCGACCTGCGCGGCCTGGCGCCGCGCGAACGCGCCCAGGTGATCATCGAGAACTGCGTGGCCGAACCGTACCGCCAGATGCTGCGCGACTATGTAACGGCGGCCAACCAGCGCGGCGGCCATACGCCGCACGTGCTGGAACAGGCCTTGTCGTGGCATGTGCGGCTCGGCGCCACGGGCTCGATGCTGCCGGATTATAGCGCATCGAGGCCCGGCAGGTGGTAGGACAGAGGGTCTGGACCAGCAGCCCTCTGCACAGAGCCCGTTACGGACTTCCAAAAGTAAGGCGTGAGGTCGGTCCGCTCGCGCGCGTATTCGCTTCCCGAGCGCGCGGCGCAGCAGGCTCCCATGGCCTGAGACCTTGATCCCTGGCCAATCTGAGCCGGTGCAGTTGCATTGCATCGATGACATCCAATGCTGCGGGGTTGCTGGCGAGAATAGGCAAAGTCTGCGACGCTTCCAGGTAAAACTGGCGCCGCGCTTGCTCGTTCTGGTCGAGAAACGCATCGCGCCACCATGCATGAATCATGTCGCTGGCCCGTTCAAGGGCCACCTGCGTGATCAGGCGATTCGATTTCTGATTATTCATCAGCTTCGACGCCGGCATCAGATTCCAGGCGTCGCCGCAGGGCCAGGCGGAAAATGGAAAGCAGTGGTCGACATCGTAGTCGCCTTGTAAGCGGGCGCCCGACCAGACGCAGTACAGGGTTTTACCATTCGCCCGCATCCGCTCGACCGCAGCCCTGGCAAAGCTGGTGTCGCGCGCCGGGTCAACCCACGTCAGCAGCGCGGTGGCCAGCTCGCGCACACCGCGCCGCTCGCTTGCGGAGTAAGCTTCGATTAGACGAACCCACTCCGCGACCAGCACCGGTTCGATCCACACGTTGTAATGCGTCAAGGCTTGCCAGATGTCGAGCGGAATGCGCAAATCACCGAGAGTCCACAGAAACGCTTCGTCGATTTGCAGTTGGTCGGGCGTCGCCGCCATGCGCCGCCGCGTTACTTCAAAGATAGGCTGGCCGCTGGCAGGCCAGCGCAGGTAGTTTGCCGGCATATTGCGGATCAGCTGCGATATTTCGGACAAGCTGCGGTGCAAGTGCTTGGCAGTTGCCCCGCCAAAGGTCGAGCCAATGCGTAACTCGACGGCGCTCAGCGGCCGCAGTTCCGTGAAGCTGTGCGTCACAAAGCCGGGTCCGGTGCCCAGGCGCGAGACCGGCATTTGCGGCAGCGCGTGTTCGAGCAGGGGTTTGAACATGCGCAGCCAATACAGCGACACCAGCCCAAGCGGCACCACGACCGAATTCTCCTCGTGGCGCGCCACGCCGGCCGCACTGTCGGCAATGCGGGCCAGCACGCGCAGCAGGGCGATCTTGTAGGTCGACGCCTTGTCATCCACCAGAATCAGATGTCGCAGCAGGGGCAGGGCGCCAAGGCCATCGTCTGGCAGGCCCAGCACCACGCTGGTCCACGATACGTCGCCACGGCCTAGCCGGTCCTCACTATCGTGGGTATGGATCGTGCGCAGACCGAATTGCTGCGCCATGGCCGCCAGCTCCGCCAGCGAAACGGCAAACATCGCCCGTTGCGCGTCCGGCGCACCAAGCCTCAAACTGATCGCGATCCGGCCCTTCGGCGCCAACATGGTCGCCAGTTTGCGCAAGGCACGCTGCCGATCAGCAGGAGCGATGTGCATCCATACGGCCGACAGCAGGATGAAATCGAATTTCAGACCCAGCCGCCGCACGGCGGTCAAGTCCGGCAAGCTGTCCGCAACCCAACGGATCCGGCTGCTGGCGTGAAGCGCGCGCGCGCGGGCCAGCATGGCAGGCGAAGGCTCGACGGCGACCACATCGTACCCGTGCGCGGCGAACCATCCGGCGTCACGCCCGGAACCGGCACCCACGTCCAGAACGGTAGCGCCAGCTTGCGGCAGGAGCTCAAGCAATCCTTCGTGCACGCTGTTGAAGGACAGCGACTCGTATTGATCGACCAAGCGCGGCGCGTTCTTCTCGTAGTGGGGGAGGGAGGTCATCAGCGCCGAGGTAACTGTTGAGCAAAAATCTATTGTATTCTAGAACTGTTCCGTATCACTGTTCTGCCGCCTAAGTGTTCGGGTATGGAAAAGCAGCGCCCTTTAATTTGAAGGAATCACTTTGTTCGCCTCCCTCGACACGCACCAATCCGTTTACCGAGAACGGCTTTTGGAACATCTCCTCGTCGGTGAACTCCTCAAACACTCATGGCTACACGCGGACGCAACGCTGGAAGTATCTCAACCATCAATCGATCGCTCAGGCTATGACATGGTGCTCGAGGTAGACGGTGTCACGCGACATGTTCAGTTCAAGTCGTCTGCCGTCGGTGCAAGAGCGTCAACGCAGAAAGTGCATATAGGGCTGGCGAGTAAGCCGTCCGCCTGCGTGATCTGGACGCGTTTTGATTCGAATACGATGGCGCTCGGCCCATTCTATTTCTTCGGCGGCGGGCCAGGTGAGCCTCTCCCTTCGCTGAAGTCATTCCCAACTGCGAAGCACACCAAAGCGAATGCCGACGGCGTCAAACTTGAGCGACCTAATTTAACGGTGGTCTGCATTTCCCGGTTTCGAAAGCTCGACGATATCCCGTCCTTGTATGCCGAGCTGTTTGTTCGAGGAAGAATCTTGGCGGTAGAAAATGAAGGTAACGGACAGATTGCACAGTCCAACTTCGCGGAATTAAACGCCGCGCCAGGTTGAGCAGGATACTAACCGCACCAGAAAAATTTTAGTCCACTAGACCGCAGTTGAAAGCAGAGAAATGAGCAAATTCTA
>JAQGNM010000089.1 GCA_028291845.1 Massilia sp.
GACCACAATTTTCTGAAAGACTGGAGAAACGGCGCGCCGCAAGCGGGCTGGGACAACAAGCCGGTCACCTGGGTCTCGATCGAGGATGCGCGCGCTTACTCCGCCTGGGCAGGCAAACGATTGCCTCACGAGTGGGAGTGGCAATACGCCGCCCAGGGCAGTGACGGCCGCCTGTATCCGTGGGGCGACGCGTGGGCTGAAAACTGCGCGCCGGCCACCAACCGCGGCCGCAACCTGCTGCCGCCAGCCGATGTCGACGCCCACCCGGCGGGCGCCAGCCCGTTCGGCGTAATGGATATGGTCGGCAATGTCTGGCAGTGGACCGACGAGTACCAGGACGAGCACACCCGCGCCGCCTGCCTGCGCGGCGGCAGTTCCTACCTGCCGCAAACCTCGCACTGGTATTTCCCCCAGGCGCACCGGCTCGATCAGCACGGCAAATACCTGTTGATGGCGCCGTGCAAGGATCGCGCGGGCACGCTCGGTTTCAGGTGCGTGGTGGACGCGCAATGACGGCAGTGTTTCCCGCGCCACAAGCGGTCAAGTTGCAAGGCGTGCTCGGCGACGCCCTGGCCGCCAACCTGGCCGGCCGCCTGTCGCATTTCATTGTCGATGGCAACAGCGAGCCGATCGCCCTGTTCGGGCAATCGCATAAATGCTGCAACGAAGAGGGTGACTGGTACGGCGAGCACGCCGGCAAGTGGCTGTACGCCGCCGCCCGCGCCGCCAACCGCAGCGGCGACGCGGTTTTGCGCGCGCACTTGCTGGAAGTGGCCGATTTCCTGGTCGGTCAACAGGATGCCGACGGCTACCTCGGCACCTACGCGCCGTCGCGCCGTTTCATGCACCAACGGGGCAGGGGGCCGCGCACCTGGGATGGCGCGCCGCGTCAACGCACCTGGGATATCTGGACCCACAGCTATTTGATCCTCGGCATGCTCGAGGTGAACCGCTATTTTCCGGATCCGCGCTATTTGCAGTGCGCCACGCGCATCGGACAATTGTGCCTCGACGCGCTGACGGTCGGCGGCATCGACATCACCGATCTGGGCAACCACCACGGCATGTCGGCCACGGTGCTGCTCGACCCCGCCGTCGAGCTGTTTTTTGCCACCGGCGCGCAGCGCTTTTTGACACTTGCGCAAACCGTGCTGGCCCAGGCCGATGCGCGCCCGGAACTGAATCTGCTGGGCCAATCGCTGGCCGGCGTCGACGCCGCCGAGATCGCCACCGGCAAGGCTTACCAGCTGTGCTGGAACATGGTGGGCCTGGCCAAGCTGCACCGCGCCACCGGCAATCCCGATTATTTACAGGCGGTGATCAATGTCTGGACCAGCATCCGTGATTACCACCTGAGCCTGGGCGGCGGCCCGTGGGGCGGCATCGCCCACCGCTCGCGCGAAGTGTTCAACGCAAAAGGCGCTTTCGATCCCTACGGCTACATCGAGACCTGCTCGACCTTTTCGTGGATCCAGCTCAACCGCGAACTGCTGGCGATCACCGGAGAGGCGGTCTATGCCGAAGAAATCGAGCGCGCCGCCTACAACGATTTACTGGCCGCGCAGGCGCCCAACGGCGAAGACTGGTGCTACTACATTTATCCGAACGGCAAGCGCGTCTACACCACCTACTGGCGCTGTTGTAAATCGAGCGGAGCGATGGCGCTGGAAGAGCTGGCGCCGGCTGCCTACAGCGTCGACCAAGGCCGCATCGCGGTGAATTTGTACGGCCCCGGCACTGCCGAGCTGGACGGCATGCGCATCACCCAGCTGACCAATTACCCGTTCGACGGCGACATCCGCCTGGTGCTGGCGCTGTCGACGCCCACCACCCGCACCCTGTCCTTGCGCATCCCCGCCTGGGCCGAAGGCGCGCGCGTCTCCATCAACGGCGTCTGCCAGCAGGCCCCGGCCGCCGGCGCCTATCTCGACATCGAGCGCGAATGGCGCGATGCCGACATGATCAGCCTGCTGCTGCCGATGGCGCCGCGGCTGCACCGCCAGGTCAGCCAGAACACCCAGGAATCGCTGGCGCCGGACGGCAGCCCGGTCGCCCAGCAAGTGATGCGCTACGACTACGTGGCGGTGACGCGCGGACCGCTGGTGTATGCCACCGGCCTGATCGATGGTTTTAAACGCGAAGAAACTTTGAAATTGCCTGCCGGCGACGCGCTGGAAATGGCGCCGGCGCCCGAGGGTGGCCTGGGGCCGGCGATCCGCATGAAATTGGGGTATCGGCCGGATTTGCTGTTTCAGCCGTATTTCGAGGCGGGCGGACGGGTCGATGGGAGTTGGCGGTTGACGTGGATGCAAGTGGCTGAGTGAGGCGCATGCGTATATGATGTGCGGTCATGAATGATTTAATTATTCATGGCCCCGGGTCATCAAGGCGGGGCCCCTGTCACCGTCACGAAGACGCATATGGCCCGCGACAACATCAATGACATCCTGATTTTTTTTGAGGTCGCGCGAGAGCGAAGTTTTACCCGGGCGGCAGCCAAGCTGGGCATGACGCAGTCGGCGTTGAGCCACATCATCCGCGCGCTCGAAGCGCGGCTCGGTGTGCGCCTGCTCAACCGCACCACCCGCAGCGTGTCGCCGACCGAGGCGGGCGAGCGCCTGCTGCAGAACGTGGCGCCGCGGCTGGAAGAAATCGATGCTGAAATTGCCGCCGTCAGCGACCTCGGCGACAAGCCGATCGGCACCATCCGCATCACCGCGATCGACCACGTGATCGACACCGTGCTGTGGCCGCGCCTTTCTCCGGTGCTGCCGCAATACCCCGATTTGCACGTGGAATTGCACGCCGACTACCGCCTCACCGACATTGCCGCCGAGGGTTACGACATCGGCGTGCGTTACGGCGACCAGGTGGAAAACGACATGATCGCCGTGCGCCTGACGCCGGACCTGCGCACCGTGATTGTCGGCGCACCCTCGTACTTTGCCTGGCACCAGCAGCCGTCAACGCTGGCCGAATTGATGAAGCATAATTGCATTACCCTGCGCCTGGCCACCCGTGGCGGGCTGTATGCGTGGGAGCTTGAGCACGAAGGCCGCAAGGTGGAAGCGCGGGTGCGCGGCCAGACGGTGTTTTCCAACGTCAGCCAGATGGTCAACGCGGCCCTCAGCGGCAACGGCCTGGCGTTTCTGACCGAGGACGTGGTCGGCGAACACCTGGCCGCCGGGCGCCTGGTCAGCGTGATGCCCGAATGGGCGTCGATCTTTCCCGGCCTGCACGCCTACTACCCGAGCCGCCGGCACGCCTCGCGCGCGCTGGGCATTATCATCGATGCGATCAAATACAAAACCTGAAACCTCACTAAAGGAAATCCATGCAAGACATCTCGCCCCCCGCCGTCGTCCAGGCCCAGCTCGACGCTTTCAACGCCAAGGATATCGACGCCCTGATGGCAACCTACGCCACCGACGCCGAGCAGTTCGTACTGCACGGCGAACGCCTGGCGCAAGGGCACGAGCAACTGCGGCCGCGCTACCTGGCACGCTTCGCCGAGCCTGATCTGCACGCCCGGCTGCTGACTCGCACGGTGATGGGCAATATCGTGACCGATCTCGAACTGATCACCCGCAATTTCGAGGAAGGCAAGGGGACGCTGGAAATGCTGTGTGTATATGAAATTGTCGATGGGCGTATTCAACGTGCATCGTTTGCGTCCGGCGCCAAGACGCTGGAGCTGGCGGCGTAGCGGGGCCCGCTGCGGCGCCGGTATCGCGACATCGGCTGGCCTGGACGTAGTCGCCGGCCATCGCCGCCAGGCAGCCGTAAATCAGTTGGCCGCGGGGCCGCGCAAACGGGCAATGCTCAGTTTTGCATCTGCCATATCCGGCCAAAACCCCAGCACCCGCTGGTACTGCTCGATAGCGCGCGCATTGTCCCGATTTTTGTCGTACGCCATGGCCAAATAATAAGCCGCCCGCGGGCTGTCCGGATAAAGGACATTTACCAGCTGGTAAATTTCAATGGCGCTCGCGTAACGCTTTTGCTCGAGGAATGGTTCGCCCCACGATATCAGGGCACGTTCGGCCGGCTTGAAGGCGGGCGCTCTCTTTTGCATGTCGCGATAGATGGCGTCCAGGGCAGTGTGCTTGCGCTTGGCAAATTCCGTGGCCAGGGAGGTCAGGGTGGGCGGGGCACCCTCGGCGTGGTGGACGTCGATGGCCAGCAGATGATTCGGTACACCGTTCGCTTTCGGCGTTGCGCTCATGAATGCCAGGCCCTTTGCATCCTTCTTCAAATACGCATCGAGAAACGCCAGTACGTAGCGCTCCATCCAGCCATAGGCCAGTGTTGCCTCGTTCCGCGTGTATTCGCCAAAGCGATGTTCTGGCCCGAGGCGCAGCGATTCTGACTGGAACGCTGCGTGCTCCATTGTGTACATGGTGACGTTGTACACATCCGCATATTTCATTTCATTGAGCAGACTGTAGGTGGGAATCTGCTTGTACCTGTTCATGGTCTCCGCGTTTAACGGCTTGCCGCCGAGGTAAAGCACCGGCACCGCCAGCCGTTCGGGCGTGGCGTAGTTCGCAGCCTGCACGATGGCGGGGAAAGAGCGTACCGAGCCATCAAGCGCGACCAGCGCACCGATGCGGTCGTCGCGGGCAGCTGCCAGCACATTGGCCAGGCCGCCAAAGCTGTAGCCGGCCACCGCGATCCGGCTGGTGTCGGCCTGCGGCAAGCTGGCGGCATAGCCGGCCAGAAACGAGATGTCGGCCGCCTGCGCTTCCGCCCCTTCCAGGTCGAGATTGATGCTGCGCGTGTTGACGCCCATGCTGGGACTGGCCAGCACGATGTATCCGTGACTGGCGAGGTATTCGCACAAGTCGGCATTTTCGTATGCAGAAGAACTCGACCCCGGCGCATAAATAACCACGGGAAATTTGCCCGGCGCCGCGGCTGCATCGCGCACCGCCAGCATGGCCTGGGCCGTCTCGGCGTGGAGATGGTCTGCCTTCAGGCCCGGATAGTTTTCTTCGAGCGCGCGCGCAAGGACACGGTCGATATCGGCAGTGCGGCGCGCAAAATCAGTCTCCGTGGCAAGCGTGCGCAGGTAGTCGCCGTAACGCAAAGGCTTGCCGGCCGCCTGGCTGCGCGGATACCAGATCAGCGTCTGCACGGGCCGCGCCCGTTCGCCAGCGGCGTCCACGCCACTGATCAAATCGGTTTTCTGCCGAAACACACGGGCCGTGTCGAATTGCTGCACCACCCGAAATCCGACGCCATGGGTGCCAGGCGGATTGGGCGGCTGAAAGTTTGAAGCGGCAGCGGCGACCGTGGTTGCGCTCAATAACACTGATAGCAAAATCTTGATCATGCATGTTCCTGTCGATAGTGGGTGCGCAATGCCAAGGTGGCACAACGCCGATGCACGCACCGGCATATTGCTAGCGACGGAAACGATATGCGCTGTGTATATCGCGGCGCCACAGGTTTATACGAACTGTTGTAAAAAGGGGATAAGCAGCAGCCGCTGCTGACCGTATGAAACAAATTCTGGCAATCTGTCTTTTGAACATCGAAAGCGAAGTCATCAAAACTTCGGCGCTTCCCGCAGCCAGCCCCGTGGCAAACGTTTACTGAAATTACAACGCAAACGCCGGGTTCTTCGCTCAAGCCTTGCACTTGAACTGCGCTCTAATCCGCTCGCGGTCCTCCGGCGTCAGCTTTTTATCGCTTGCCTTGTCGATAAAATTTTCTTCTTCGCGTACCAGAAGAAAGGTGCCGTCGGCTTGCTCGATCCAGACCAGGTAACCGCAGACAGTGTCGGCATTGGTGGACTGGCCTGCGAAATCGACGGCGGCATACGTGCCGGGTTCGGCGCCGGGCGGATTTTTATACCATGTCACTTTCTTGATATCGCGGCGCAGCAGATTGCCCCGTCTCGTCTGGCTTTCCACTGCCATGCTGCGCCAACTTTCGTATGACCGAATTTGCCGCATAGCAGGCGTCAGCATTTTATAGGCGGCTTCGTATTGGTGGCTGTCCCTGGCCGCGAAGTAGGCCTGGCTATGCCGCTCGACGCTTTGCAACTCGGCTGCGCTTGGCTTCCAAGCCGTCTCGGTGGCGGCCGCAGCGGTGGCGGCGCCCCTGACTGCCATCGCCTCGCTCATGCGCGCATTCAATGCTTTGAATTCTTCCATGAGATTGTCGCACGATACTTTATCTGCCTGGCATAGGGCGGTCATATCCATCCCCACCATCCCGCCGTTTTCGACGATGGTGCGCTTGACCACCGCTGGATGGGCCGGATGGCCAAGCGGGGAGAACGACCAGATGGTGTGGGCAGGGGCGTCGTCGACAATCGTCCAGCCGCCCTGGATTGAAATAGTGACGTCTTTTTTCGCCTTCAAGGCCTCGAGCGCCGCGGCGACCGTCGGGTAACCGACGCTGCCCGCGGATTGGGCGGCGCTGACGCCGTGAATGCTCGTCACGAGCAGTAATAACAACAGCTTGTGCATGATGTGCTCGCCTGGTGTGATTGAAGAGTGGTGCACGGCGCTGGTGTGTCGTTATTACTCTGCCATGTCACTCGCAGATCGTGGCATAGAAGCATTGTTATTGCAATGTCACGTGGACAGAAGTATCTCGATGCGGACCGGCAATGAATAACGCGACCCGTTTTGCATTTTTATGATCATGCGGAAATAATACCGACCGGTATTCATGACAGAAAGTCATAAGGCTATCGCAATCAGCGCTGTTCCAGCGCCACTGTTTTGGCCTACGATGAATGTTCTTTAGTTTCGCAAGGAGCATTTCATGACCGTTATCGCTTATGGCGCCCAAGCCGCCGACCGGGCCCTCGAGCCCATGCACATCAACCGGCGCGCACCCGGGGCGCACGACGTCGCCATCGATATCGCCTATTGCGGCGTATGCCATTCCGACCTGCACCAGGTGCGCAGCGAATGGGCCGGGACCTTGTATCCCTGCGTGCCGGGCCATGAAATTGTCGGCACGGTGGCCGCGGTCGGCGCTCACGTGCAGGGTTTTCAGGTTGGCGACCTGGTCGGGGTCGGCTGCATGGTCGACAGTTGCCGGCACTGCGCCGACTGCGAGGCGGGGCTGGAAAATTATTGCGACGGCATGGTCGGCACCTACAACGGGCCGACCGCCGACGCCCCCGGCCACACCCTCGGCGGCTATTCCCAGAGCATCGTCGTCGACCAACACTTTGTGCTGCGCATCCGTCATCCGCAAGAGCAACTGGCGGCGGTGGCGCCGCTGCTGTGCGCCGGCATCACCACCTGGTCGCCGTTGCGCCACTGGCAGGCCGGCCCGGGCAAGACGGTCGGCATCGTCGGCATCGGCGGACTGGGCCACATGGGCATCAAGCTGGCGCGGGCGATGGGGGCGCACGTGGTGGCGTTCACCACTTCCGAGTCGAAGCGCGCCGATGCCGAGGCGCTGGGCGCCAACGAAGTGGTCGTGTCGCGCGATGCGGCGGCGATGGCGGCTTGGGCCAGCCGTCTTGACCTGATCATCAACACGGTGGCGGCGCCGCACGACCTCGATGCGTTTCTCACCTTGCTCAAGCGCGACGGCACCATGGTGCTGGTGGGCGCGCCGCCGTCGCCCCATCCGTCGCCGCAGGTGTTCAACCTGATCATCAGGCGCCGCGCACTGGCCGGCTCGATGATCGGCGGTATCCCGGAAACCCAGGAAATGCTCGATTTTTGCGCGGCGCACGGGATCACTGCCGACATCGAGATGATCCGCGCGGACCAGATCAACGGCGCCTTCGAGCGCATGCTCAAGGGCGATGTCAAGTATCGCTTCGTGATCGACAGCGCGACCCTGGCGCAGGCGGCAGCATGAGGCCGATCTTGCTTGCCATGGCCTCGCTGCTGCCGGTCGCAATGGCCGGCGCACAGACCGCTGCGCCGGCCGGCGCGCAGATGAAAGTGACGCCGGCCGGCAGCCAGCCATCCGCCAGGGGCCCTGCCCAGTACTTCAGCGGCAACGTGCGGATCGACCCGCTGTTCGCGGCGCCCGCGCCTTCGACAGCGGCGGGCGCCGCCGTCACCTTCGAGCCGGGGGCGCGCTCGGCCTGGCATACCCATCCCGCTGGGCAGGTGCTGATCGTCACCGCCGGCGTCGGCCGCGTGCAGCAATGGGGCGGGGCGGTGCAGACGATCCGCCCGGGCGACGTGGTCTGGACGCCGCCCGGCGTCAAGCACTGGCACGGCGCCGCGCCATCGACGGCGATGACGCATTTTGCGATCCAGGAATCGGCCGGCGGCAAGAATGTCGAATGGCTGGAGAAGGTCAGCGATGCGCAATATGCCGATGAACCGAAATAAGGCCGCCAAGCTGCTGACGCGCGCCGGTGCGCTGGCTCGCTGCTACAGGCGCCCGACCCGCATGCTGACCGGCCACGTTACGGTACGCGCCTGCTCCGGGTCGCCCCATGCGGCGCCGAGTTGGTCGGCAAACCGCGTCAGCATGCGCTCCTTGCCCGCTTCGCGCACGGCGCGCGTAGCCGACCAGGTCGACACGTAGCCAAGCAATTCGTCGAGCGTCCACTGCAGGCGAATTTGCATGGGTGGAGCGGCAAACTCGGCGAACGGAAAATCGATGGTGGCGTAGCCGCTGTCGACCAGCGCGCGCTCGGGCGGCCAGAACGGGCCAATGTCGTCGTCGTAAAATTTTCGAAACAGCTCGTTCAGCCCGGGACCGAGCGACAGCACGCCGTAGCTGATCAAGGCCAGCACGGCGGCGGGCGCGGCGATGCGGCGCACCTCGGCATAAAACGCCGGCAGGTCGAACCAGTGCGCCGCTTGCGCCGCCGTGATCAGGCTGGCGCTGCGCTCCGGCGCCGGCAAGTGCTCGGCGCTGGCGCGCTGGTACGTGATGTTGGCGTGCGGCGCGGCGTTGGCGATCTGATCGGCGCTGGGGTCAAAACCGCTGACGTGCTCGAAGTGGGGCGCCAGCAGGGCGGTCAATTGGCCGTTGCCGCAGCCGACATCAATCGCCAGTTGACGGTCGGACGCCTGGCCGGCCAGCCATTCGGCCAGTTCGGGCGGGTATTCGGGGCGAAAGCGGGCGTAGGCGCTGCCGCCCTGGTCGAACCAGTTGCGCTGCAATGCGTTGCTCGGCATGGCGATCCTTTTTTTGAATTGAAACCTCACCACCTCCTAAGTCAGTCAGCAAGCTGGAGATCGACTTGTGGGAACCGGCGGCGTGCTAAAAATAATGCTCGGCCTCGGGCGGCGGCACCACCCACTTGTGCATTCTCTGTTCGTACACCGACACCTGCGGCGCTGGAAAGTCCGGGTCGGCAAAGGCGCCTACCGGGATGGTGATGAAGTCCTTTAAACCTTCAGATTCGTAATACACGGTGGCGCCGCAGCGGGGGCAGAAGTGAAAAGTGCTGCGCGAGCCTTCGTCGCCGGTCAGGACGTAGGCGGTCGACACGCCGGCGATGTCGACATCCTGGCGCGCAAACCTGGCCTGCTCGGCGAACGGGCCGCCGCTGCGGCGCTGGCAATTGAGGCAGTGGCAGATCGAGATGCGCAGCGGGTCGCCGCTGACCCGTGCGCTCAGCTCGCCGCAAGTGCATGAAGCAATTCGGGTTGGCATGGCCGTTTCCTGAAGGTTCGATGACGAGATAGTGTACGACGAACCGGCCGCACGGCGGCGCAGGGAAAAGTTGACCTTTGATTAAAATTCCCATACTGTCAGGGCGGAGCGGATCCTTCAAGCCGGCCCGTCCTGCCTCGCGCAGCGACAGCCTCTACGGGGCTACCCCGTGGGATATTTGATATTTGGCATTTCACCGCATGAGCGGCGTCGCGCTACCGCGCGAGTTTGCTCACGCATCACCAGACTCGTTGAAGGCGCTCCGCTCGCTTTTTTCTTCCTTATTCTTCCATGAACGCCAACCGACTTGCCGCGCTGGCGCTGGCCGACACCATGCTGGCCTCGCATGCCGGCGCAGCCGCCCTGGTGGATGCCTGCCTGCGGGTGTTCGATGCGCCGCAGCCGTGGGCGCCGGCCGCGTGCGTGGCGCTGCTCGAGCGCACCGGCCAGCATTTTCATTTTTTCAATCGCCATGAACTGGCCAACATCCTGCTCGAGCTGATCGGCCTGCAGGACGAACCAACCGAAGACGACGACGAGCCATTCAGCCGCGCGCTGACACTGCCCCCGGTGCGGCGCTACTGCATCGATCCGCCGTTGCGCCCGCCCGCTGAGGATTGGCTGGCCGGCTTGTCGCTGCCCGACCTGCCGTCGCTCGGTGCCTTGTCCACCTGGCTCAATGAGCCGGTCGGCGCGGTCGACTGGTTTGCCGACCGCTGGCGCGTTCCGGGCGAGGCCGTAGCGCCGCTGCAGCATTATCACTACCGCTGGTTGCCGAAGAAAAGCGGCGGCCTGCGCCTGCTCGAAATTCCCAAGCAGCGGCTGCGCCGCATCCAGTCGAAAATCCTGCGCGGTATTCTCGACCGAGTGCCACCCCATCCTGCCGCGCATGGGTTTGTACGCGGCCGCTCCTGTGTCAGCCATGCCGCCCTGCACGCGGGGCGGCGCGCCGTCATCCGCATGGATTTGAAAGATTTTTTCCCGGGGATTCGCGATGCGCGTATTCACGCCCTGTTTGAAAAACTAGGGTTTCCGGCCGCGGTGGCGGGCGCCTTGTCGCGCATCTGCGTGAACCGCACGCCACGCGGCGCCATCGACCCCGCGCTGCCATTCGCCGCGCGCCAGGCCTTGAAATTCGCCCATCTGCCGCAGGGTTCGCCGTGCTCTCCCGCGCTGGCCAACCTGTGCGCCTGGCGGCTGGACCTGCGCCTCGATGCGCTGGCGCGCTCGCTCGGCGCCACCTACAGCCGCTATGCCGATGACCTGGTGTTTTCGGGAGACTGTACGTTCAAGCGCGCCGCTGATCGCTTCCATGTGCGGGTCGCCGCCATCGCCCTTGAAGAAGGTTTTACGGTCAACACCCGCAAGACCCGGCTGATGCGGGAGGGTGCGCGCCAGCAGGTCACCGGCGTGGTCATCAACCGCCATCCGAATATCGCGCGCGACGATTACGACCGGCTCAAGGCGATATTGACCAACTGCGTGCGGCACGGCCCGGCCAGCCAGAACCGCGAGGCGCGTGCTGATTTCCGCGCCTGGCTGGCGGGACGGATTTCGTATGTAATGATGGTCAATAGTAAACGGGCGGGCAAATTGCAGCGGCTGTTTGACAATATCGACTGGTAGTAATCGACGGGTTTTTGGGGCCTTGCGTTTGTCGCAAGTACAATACCGCCGAGTTTTAAATCGGCTGATCCAGGGCCCTGCCAACATGACATCCAAAATTTATCCGAGCGTGCGCCGCTTGCTCTCCCTGGTCTGCGCCATTCCGTTGCTGCTGAGCGCGTGTGCCCCCTTGTCTGCCGACAAGGCCAATCCGGGTGCATCCATGACGGTCTCGCAGTTGCGTTTCATCGGCGAGCAGCGCGTGCCCTTGAAACAGCAATTTTCCGGCACCAGCATCGGCGGCCTGTCCGGCATCGATTACGACGCCAGGCGCGGCGACTGGGTGATGATTTCGGATGACCGCTCCGAGATCAACCCGGCCCGTTACTACCGCGCCCGCCTCGACTATGACGACCAGGCTTTTCGCGCCATCACGTTTACCGATGTGATCACGCTGCGCCAGCCAGACGGCAGCGTCTATCCCTCGAAGGAAAACTACGCCGTCAACCACGCCGGCGTGGTGTCGGACCTGGAAGCGCTGCGCGTCGATCCTCGCGACGGCAGCATCTGGTATGCCAGCGAAGGCGATGTGGCATTGCGCCTGAAACCGTTGGTGCGGCACGCCGCGGCCGACGGCAGTTATCGCGCCGAGCTGCCTTTGCCGCCCCTGTTCGAGGTCGACAGCGCGCACCGCTTCGGCCCGCGCAATAACCAGGCGTTCGAGGGCATCGCTTTTACCCCGGATGGCAACTCCCTGTGGGCGGCGCTGGAAGGGCCGATGTACCAGGACGGCGAGCTGCCGGGGCCGAGCGTGGGCGCGCTCAACCGCATCACCCGTTTCAGCCGCGATGGCGCCGTGCAGGGGCAGTATGTCTATCCCTTGAGCGCCCTTCCAGCCATGCCCGCTCCCGGCAAGTACGCCGACAATGGCGTCTCCGAAATCCTGGCGCTCGGCGACACCCGCCTGCTGGCGCTGGAGAGATCGGCGGTGCAGGACGCCGCCGGCGCCTATCACGTCTACGTGCGCCTCTACGAGATCGACAGCGCCGGCGCCACCGACGTGCAGCAGCTGCCGACCTTGCGTGGCGCCGAGTTCCGGCCCGTCAGCAAACGCCTGGTGCTGGACCTGAATAGCTTGCAGTTGCCGAAAATCGACAACCTGGAAGGCATGGCGCTCGGGCCGCGGCTTTCCAACGGCAACCTTAGCCTGGTGCTGGTCTCGGACGACAATTTCAGCAAGAGCCAGGTGACGCAGTTGCTGCTGTTCGAAGTGTTGCAGTAGGGCGAAAGCACTTTTTTGCAAATAGCTATTGCGCAATAGCGTTCGCCTATTTACAATGCGGACCCTCAGGGCGGTTAGTTCAGCTGGTTAGAATACTTGGTCGACATCCAAGGGGTCGCAGATTCGAATTCTGCACCGCCCACCAGAATAAGCAGTAACAAGAGAGCCGGACCGGTGCATCAAGCGCCGGTCCGGTTTTTTTATTGCTACTTCAGTTCGCCGGCCAGGCCGAGATCGGCCACCCGGATGCCATCGCGCACCGGCGGTACGGTCACGTTACTAAAACCGTCGGCAAAGCCGCATACGGCGATATACGGCAGGTTCGGCCCTGCCACG
This sequence comes from Massilia sp., assembly GCA_028291845.1. Lineage (GTDB taxonomy): Bacteria > Pseudomonadota > Gammaproteobacteria > Burkholderiales > Burkholderiaceae_D > JAFCUW01. The sequence goes on from JAQGNM010000089.1 coordinate 12,827, forward strand.
CAGGCCATGCCGATGCCGCCCGACATTCTCGGATTGATTTCCAGCAGGCGCAGCTTGCCGCCGCCTTCGCGGAATTGCACGTTGAACAAGCCGTTCAAGCCGTGCGCGCGGGTGAGGGCGGCGGTCGCTTCGAGGATATCCGCTCTCTGGTCGATGGTCTGGCCGGGTCCCGAATGGGGTTTCTTGCGCACCACCGCGGCGACCAGTTCGCCGTCGTTGCCGACGCAGTCGACGGAAAATTCGTGGCCGTCGAGGTATTCCATCAGCAGCATGGTGCGAAAGCTGCCCATCTCGGTCAGGCCGCGGCGGAAGTCGCTCAGGCCAATGTGGTACTGCACCCCGGCGATCAGCAGGGCGGCGCTGCTTTTGTGTTCTTCCAGGATCGAAAAGCCCAGGCCGAACACCGAGTGCGACGGCTTGACGCACAGCTTGTCGTGACGGGGGCGCAACTCGGCCCAGGCGGCGTCGAACGCGGCCAGGTCTTCGAACACGCGAAACTCGGCCACCGGTGCCTCGGGCAAATCCGCCTCGGCGTAAAAGCGCGCCTTGTCGTGGATCAGTTCCAGGGCGGCCGGGGAGGCCGTGCTCATCATTCGCACGCCGATCGCGGCAAAGCGGGCGTGCTGGCCGGCCAGGGCGGTCGAGGCCTTGCCGGGGACAAAAATGTCGACCTTGTGTTCACGGCAAAAGTCGAGGCACCAGTCGATGTAGGCCTCGGTCGACAGCCCGGTGGGTTCATATTGAAAAGCGTCGGCGGCGCCGGCGGCGGCCACCTGGGCGGTCGGGTTGCTGTAGATGAGGAAGAAGCGGCGGTCGAGGTCGGCATCGCGGATCAGCTTGATGGCGGCGTAGACGGACGAGAACGTTCGGTTGAACCAGACGCGCATTGATAAAACCTTTCATAAGACTGCAGGAGTGTATTGACGGCACCATTATGCGGCAGCGGCAGAATTATCGATGGCAATCCGTGAAACAACACACGACATACCCCCAACTAAGTTATTGCGTCAAGCCCTTTTGCACGTTATACTAGCCGGCTTCGGTATGGATTCGTCCGTCTCGAGTCCGTCTCTTTACTTGGTAGTTAAACAGTCAGCCCCGCCCAATCGCAGGCGGGAAGGGAGAAAAAATGAACCAAGATCAAGGCCAAGGCCTGGTTGGTCGCAAGGTTGGCATGATGCGCATCTTCACGGATGACGGGGACTCGATCCCAGTTACCGTGCTCGACGTGTCGAACAACCGTGTTGCGCAAGTCAAAACTCCTGAAACGGATGGTTATACCGCCGTTCAGGTCGCATTCGGTCAACGTCGCGCTTCCCGCGTGACCAAAGCTGTTGCGGGTCACCACGCCAAAGCTGGCGTCGAAGCCGGTACGATGCTGAAGGAATTCCGCGTCGACGCCGCAAAAGCCTCCGAACTGAAAGCTGGCGATGTTGTCGCTGCCTCGCTGTTCGAAGTCGGTCAAAAGATCGACGTGCAAGGTGTCACGATTGGTAAGGGTTACGCCGGCGTCATCAAGCGTTACCACTTCGCTTCCGGTCGCGCAACCCACGGTAACTCGCGTTCGCACAACGTACCAGGTTCGATCGGTATGGCGCAGGATCCAGGCCGCGTGTTCCCAGGCAAGCGCATGACCGGTCACCTCGGTGACGTCAACCGCACCGTCCAGAATCTCGAAATCGCCCGTATCGATGCCGACCGTCAGCTGCTGCTGGTCAAAGGCGCCGTACCAGGTGCGAAAAATGGCCAGGTCGTCGTGTCGCCTGCCATCAAAACCAAAGCACAGAAGGGAGCTTAAACGATGGAACTCAAGCTTCTGAATGAGCAAGGACAAGCAGGCTCGAACGTTGCCGCCGCCGATACCGTATTCGGCCGTGATTACAACGAAGCCCTGATTCACCAGATCGTCGTCGCCTACGCCGCCAACGCGCGTTCGGGCAACCGCAAGCAGAAGGATCGTGAAGAAGTTCACCACACGACCAAGAAGCCCTGGCGCCAAAAAGGTACGGGCCGTGCTCGTGCCGGTATGTCGTCGTCGCCACTGTGGCGCGGCGGTGGTCGCATCTTCCCGAACTCGCCTGACGAGAACTTCACCCACAAAGTGAACAAGAAGATGTACCGCGCAGGTATCTGCTCGATTCTGTCGCAACTGGCCCGCGAAGAGCGCCTGGTTGTGGTCGAGAACTTCGCGATCGATGCACCAAAGACCAAGCTGCTGGCTCAAAAGCTGAACGGCATGGGCCTGGAATCGGTCATGATCATCACCGACACCACGGACGAAAACCTGATGTTGGCTTCGCGTAACCTGCCGCACGTGCTGGTTGTCGAGCCGCGTCACGCCGATCCGATGTCGCTGGTGTTCTACAAAAAAATCGTGGTCACCAAAGCAGCACTGACCATGATCGAGGAGATGTTCGCATGAGCGGCGTAATCAAATTTTCCGAAGAGCGCCTGATGAAGGTGCTGCAGGCGCCCGTGATTTCCGAGAAGGCCACCATGGTCGCGGAAAAGAACGAGCAGATCGTCTTCCGCGTCTTGCCTGACGCCACCAAGCCTGAAATCAAGGCCGCCGTTGAACTGCTGTTCAAGGTCGAAGTGGAATCGGTGCAGACCCTCAATCGCGAAGGTAAGGCTAAGCGTTCGGGCCGTTTCAACGGTCGTCGCAACCACACCAAGCGTGCTTTCGTGTGCCTGAAGCCTGGCCAGGAAATCAACTTCTCCGAGGAGGCTAAATAATGGCACTCGT
>JAQGNM010000114.1 GCA_028291845.1 Massilia sp.
GGATCGGCGCCGGCCTCGACTCGATCCACACGCCGAAAGAAGGTTCGTCGCGCGTGCTGACCCAGTTCCTCGGTCACATCGTCCGCGGCGAGAACATCCAGCTGGTCGACGGCGGCGCGCAAAAGCGTTCGTTCACCTATGCCGACGACGGCATCGACGCGCTGGTGCGCATCATCGCCAACGAAGGCGGCGTTGCCACCGGCAAGATCTACAACATCGGCAACCCGGCCAACAATTATTCGATCCGCGAACTGGCGACGATGATGCTGGAACTGGCGGCCGAGTATCCCGAGTACGCCGAATCGGCCAAAAAAGTGCACCTGGTGGAAACCAGCTCGGGCGCAAACTACGGCGCCGGCTACCAGGACGTGCAGAACCGCGTGCCGAAGATCCAGAACACCATGGATGAACTGGGCTGGAAGCCGCGGTTTACCATGCGCGACGCGCTGGTCGGCATTTTCGATTCGTACAAAAACGATCTGTCGGGCGCCAAGCAGCTGAACAATTAAGCAAGTCAAGCAGCAAGGGATGGATGCCGGGCGCGAAAGCGCCCGGCTTTTTTTTTGCACGTCGACAATGGCTCGACGTTCGCATTGGAGTGGATCCGTTTAGTTCTGATAAGAAATTAATATTAAGTATTTTTAATATATATTCTTTTCATTCAATGAAAACTTGTCGAAAAATCTTACAAGATGATGGCAATATAATAATCCGACCAGATAAATTATCCTGCAAGTACTTGATATTTAACGAAAAATTTCTTCTGGTATGAGAATTGCTTATATTTTTGCAGTGGATATATTCGGTCTCTCAGCTTTCAAGGATAATTATGAAAAACGTTCTCGCATTCCTGGCACTTGGCATTGCACTTATCGCACCTGTTCGCGCCGACGCCATTTACACCTCGTCCGCCACCTTTGTGCCGAATGTAGCTGCCGGTGCTTACACTGAAGAGTTCGCCGAGGATCGGGGCGCCGACGGCGAGATTACGAACGAGAGCACTTACACGAACGGCGTATTCACGTATGTCGTCTCGGCTAACGGCGGACTGGTTTTCACCGGTCAGTTCGTCGGTACCAACATCGACGATGACAACCTGGTCGTCACTTTTATTGGCGCGGACGTCACCGCTGTCGGCGGAAACATCTATGCGACCAATGCGTTCAATGACTTCGTTAATCTGTTGGTCACGGTTACCTTGAACAACGGCACTACGGCAAGCTACACCCCTGCGACCGCCAATGACGCGTTTATCGGCTTTACGACCGACCTGGCCATTACATCGCTGACCATCAGTGGAGTGCCTGGCAACTTTCTCGCCATCGATAGCCTGATTGTCGGCGTGGCTGCGACCGTCGCGCCGCCGGACACCGACGTTCCCGAGCCAGCCAGTCTGGCGATCATGGGCCTGGGTCTGGCTGGTGTGGCCTTCATCCGCCGCCGCTACGCCGCCTAAGGCATCGATACAGCCCGGCGCGCGCCGGGAACCGCAGCCAAGCCACTGTCCGGTGGCTTTTTTTTCGCGCTGAGGTTTGGGTTTTTATGGCAGGTAGGCAGTGACGAATTCCGGCGGCAAGCGTTTCGGCTTGCCGCTTTGTAGCTCGATGCACACCAGCTCCCAGTGGCCGCGCATGACGGTGGCGCCGTCGCTGTCGCGGATCAGCTGAAAGTTGCGCCGCATGCTCAGCTTGCCGTCGCCACTTGACAGCCAGGTGCCCAGGCTCAAAGTTTCTCCCTCGAAAGTCGGCAACAGGTACTCGTAGGCCGCGCTGCGGATCGCCATGGCGCGGTCCAGGCGGCGGTAATCGTCCAGGCTCAAGCCGAGCGCGTGCGAATGCGCCCAGGCGGCCTGCTCGCACCATTGTACGTAGACAGCATTATTGGTGTGGTTCAAGCCGTCGATGTCGGCTGCGCGCGGGCAGACGGCGGCAATATAAGGGGCAGGGTGGTCCCAGTCGGGCATGAGCGCTTTCAAAGTTGGCGTGCCCGCCATGTTAAGCCATGTAAAACAATGTTAAGCCATGTATCGCGCCGGAGCGCAGCCGTAAGAAATTGTAATTCCGAATAGAGTTGCCGATTCGCCAGCTTATAGTGTCCTTGCGTTATCCCTCCCACCGATAAAGTGGTTGCCCACGGAACCCCCGTGGGCTTTTTTATGCCTGGAGCTGAGCCATGAACCGACTTCCTCTCGTCCTTGCCCGCCTGGCCGGGTCCCTGTTGCTGGCCGGCATGTGCAGCGCCGCCTTGGCGATTCCGGTGATGGAAATGCGCGCCGAAGACCTGGTGCCGATGGCGTCGGAATTTCGCCGGGAACTCACACTGACGCCGAATCAACTGTCGCTGTGGCAGCGCGTCGACAGCCGCAGCAAGGCGATCCTGCGCGAACGCCAGGCGCGCCGCGAGCGGCTGCAGGCGGCCTTGAACAGCGGCGTGGCCATGCCGACGGTGGAACTGCGCGATTTGAACAAACTCATCGATGCCGAAAACACCGCCGTCGCCCAGGAAGATCAGCAACTACGCGCGATGTGGCTTGAAGTGAACGACGCCCTCGACGACAAGCAGCGCCAGCAGGTCGCCACCATGATCGGCGAACAATTGATGCGAGTGGCGCCGGACGGCAGCCGCGCCGCGCCGCGGGGAGCGGAGCGGGGAGGCAAGGGCGATACGGGGGACAAGCGCGGTGCTGGCAGCCGGCGCGGCGGGATGGGCGGCGGCATCAATATCGGCGGCGCCGGCCCGGGCTAGCAAGGTCAATACGCGCTCGATGCAAGCAAGCAGGTAGTGGGCCGGGGCCGGTTGGGGTGTGATACGCTTGGCGTTCGGCGAACCGCCGGCCTCTTCTATCTGCCCCATAAGGACACTGCATTGAAACCATTTCTGCTCAGTACCCTGACCTTGAGCCTGGCGAGCGCTTTCGCCTTTGCCGCTGAACCGGTGACCCCGGCCGCGCCAATTTCCGGTATCGCCAAGGAGTACATCAACCCGTCCGTGCGCGCGCAGGACGACTTTTTTACTTACCTCAACGGCGAATGGCTTCGTACCACGGAAATCCCGGCGGACAAGTCGAGCTGGGGTACCTTTGCCAAGATGCGCGACGACCTCAATCCGCAGTTGCAGAGCATTATCCAGGCAGCACAAAAAGATCCGAAGAAGCGGCCCGGCACCGAGACGCAAAAAATCGGCGACCTGTACGGCAGCTACATGGACGAGGCCCGCTTGAACGATCTCGGCTATAAGCCGCTCACCGGCGAACTGCAGCGCATTCGCATGGTCAAGGACAAGAAAGGCTTGCCGGCACTGATCGCCCACCTGGCGCAGATCGGCGTGTCGACCCCGTACGCCATGTACGTCGGCCAGGATGCCCGCAAGTCGACCGCCTACGCCGTCAGCATCAGCCAGAGCGGCCTGGGCTTGCCTGATCGCGATTACTACCTCAAGAAGGACGACGCCAAGCTGGCCGATGCCCTGGCCAAATACGAGGAATATGTTGCCCGCAGCCTCGGCATGGTCGGCGAGAAGAACCCCGCCGCCGAAGCAAAAGCCATCGTGGCGCTGGAAACCGCGCTGGCCCAGGCCCAGTGGACCAAGGTCGAAAACCGCGATCCGGTCAAGCGCTACAACAAGATGAGCTTTACGGAACTGGCCGCGCTGACCCCCGGCTACGACTGGAACACCGCGTTGGCCGGCGCCGGTGTGGCCGGCAAGACCGATTACGTCATCGTCGGCCAGCCCAGCTACCTGAAGGCAATGGACCAGGTGCTGGCGCAGACCGACCTCGCCACCCTGAAATCGTATTTCACGTGGCAGCTGGTGCGCGCCTACGCGCCGTACCTGTCGAAAGATTTTTACGATGCCAATTTCGCCTTCTACGGCACGGTTATTTCCGGCACCAAGGAAAACCAGCCGCGCTGGAAAAACGCCGTCGGCACCGTCGAAAACGTGCTGGGCGAAGCGGTCGGCCACATCTACGTGACGCAACACTTCCCGGCCGAGAGAAAGGCGAGGATGGAGCAGCTGGTCGCCAACGTGCTGGCGGCCTATAAACAAAGCATCGACACGCTTGACTGGATGAGCCCGGAAACGAAAAAAGAGGCGCAGGCCAAGCTGGCCAGGTTCACGCCGAAAATCGGCTACCCGGACAAGTGGCGCGATTACTCGGCCTTGACGATCAAGCCGAACGATTTGGCCGGCAACATCATGCGCGCCCGCACCTTCGCCTACAACCGCGGCATCAACAAGCTGGGCAAACCGATCGACCGCGACGAATGGGGCATGACCCCGCAAACCGTCAACGCCTACTACAGCTCGACGATGAACGAGATTGTGTTCCCGGCGTCCATCCTGCAGCCGCCGTTTTTCGACATGCGTGCCGACGACGCCGTCAACTATGGCGCCATCGGCGCCGTGATCGGCCACGAAATCAGCCACGGCTTCGATGACAAGGGCAGCATGTCGGACGGCGACGGCAATTTGCGCGACTGGTGGACCAAGGAAGACCGCGCCCGCTTCCAGGCCAAGGCCGACGCCCTGGTGGCGCAGTACAACAGCTACAGCCCCTTGCCTGGCTACAACGTCAATGGCGCGCTGACCCTGGGCGAAAACATCGGCGACAACTCCGGCGTTGCGATCGCCTATAAAGCCTATAAATTGTCGCTGAGCGGCAAGCCGGCGCCGGTGATCGACGGCTTTACGGGCGACCAGCGTTTCTTCATGGGTTTCGGCCAGGTCTGGCGCATGAAAATGCGCGAAGAGCAGCAAATCGTGCAAGTGAAAACCGACCCGCATTCGCCCGGCCAGTTCCGCACCAACGGCACCATGGTCAACCAGCCGGCATTTTATGAAGCCTTCGGTGTGAAACCGGGCGACAAGATGTATGTGGCGCCGGAAAAGCGCGTGATCATCTGGTAAATCGTTTATGCAGTTTGTGACCGGAACCTTCGCAGGCTCCGGTCATTCTTATTTCCGTCAACAATAAAATACCCGGAGAAACCGTGAAACCAACTCTTATCAGCGCCCTGATCGTCGGCGCGCTCGCCGTCATGGTGAATGCCAATGCGGCCAATGCGGCCAATGCTGCCGCGCCCGCCAAGGCGGACGTTGCCAAAGCCGCCGCCAAAGCCGGCACCGCGTCAGGCGTCGATGTCCAGTATGTCGACCCGTCGGTGCGCGCCCAGGATGATTTCTTTGCACACCTGAACGGCAAGTGGCTCAAGGACACCGCCATCCCGGCCGACAAGTCGAGCTGGGGCTCGTTCCAGAAGCTCGACGACGACACCCAGCCGCAGCTGCGCGCCATCATCGAAAAATCGGCCAGCGGCAATGCCGCCGCCGGCACCGACGCCCAGAGAATCGGCGATTTCTATGCCAGCTTCATGGATGAAAAGAAGGTCGATACGCTGGGCCTGGCGCCGCTGAACGGCGAACTGGCGAAAATCGCCGCCGTCAAGGACAAGGCCGAACTGCCGGCCCTGATGGCCCATCTCGGCCAGCTGGGCGTGGGCGTGCCGTACGACTTCGGCATCCACCAGGACGCCAAGGATTCGACCAAATATGTGGCCGACATCAGCCAGGGCGGCCTCGGCTTGCCTGACCGCGATTACTACCTGAAGGCGGATGACGCCAAGCTGGCCGACGCGCTGGCGAAATACCGCGTGCACGTTGAAAAAATGCTGACGCTGGCCGGCGACAAGAATGCCGCGGCAAATGCCAAAAAGATTGTCGACTTCGAAACCGAGATCGCTAAGGTGCAATGGACCAAGGTGCAGAACCGCGATCCCGTCAAAACCTACAACAAGGTCGAACTGGCGAAGATGGCCGAGGTGGCGCCCGGCCACGACTGGGCCGGCTACCTGGCCGCCGCCGGCATCAGCCAGAAGGTGGGTTACGTCATCGTCAGCCAGCCGAGCTACCTGAAAGGCTTTGCCGAACTGTCCGCCAGGACCCCGCTCGACACCTGGAAAGCATATTTGCAGTTCCACCTGATCGGCGCCTACGCCAAGTACCTGTCGAAACCGTTCGTCGACGAGGGCTTTGCCTTCTACGGCACCACCTTGTCGGGCGTCACCGAAATGCGGCCACGCTGGAAGCGCGCCGTGACCACCGTCGAAGGCTCGCTCGGTGAAAGCCTGGGCAAGCTGTATGTCGAAGAACATTTCCCTGCCGAGAGAAAAGCGCGCATGGAAGTGCTGGTCAAGAACCTGTTGGCGGCTTATAAACAAAGCATCGACAAGCTCGACTGGATGAGCCCGGCGACCAAGAAGGAAGCGCAAGCCAAGCTGGCCAAGTTCACCCCGAAGATCGGTTATCCGAACAAGTGGAATGATTATTCGCAGCTGGTGGTCAAGCGCGACGACCTGGTCGGCAATGTCATGCGTTCGCGCGTGGTCGAGAGCAACCGCGAACTCAACAAGCTGGGCAAGCCGATCGACCGCGACGAATGGGGCATGACGCCGCAGACCATCAACGCGTACTACAACCCGGAGATGAACGAGATCGTGGTCCCGGCCGCGATCCTGCAGCCGCCGTTCTTCGACGCGAACGCGGACGACGCAGCCAACTACGGCGGCATCGGCGCCGTGATCGGCCACGAGATCAGCCACGGTTTCGACGACCAGGGCGCCCAGTACGACGGCGACGGCAACCTGCGCGACTGGTGGAGCGCGGCCGACCACAAGAACTT
>JAQGNM010000610.1 GCA_028291845.1 Massilia sp.
TGACGGCCGCGGGAGAGCGGGTGGGGGGTCTGCTGGGCCATTCCAACTCCGGCGACATCAGCGGCTCGTACGCCACCGGCAATGTGAGCGGCACCTACTACGTGGGCGGTCTGATCGGCAACATGGAGAACGACCGCACCATCAGGCTCGGTTCTTACGCCACTGGCACTGTTTCTGGCGTTGGGTATGTCGGTGGCCTGGTCGGGCGATCCGGCGGTGGGTGGCTCTATCTTTCCGACTCTTATTATTCCGGGGACTCGGTGACCGGTACCGGCGCCAATGTTGGCGGGCTGGTGGGCGGTGCGGAAAATTTCCTTCGAATCAAGAACGCGTACGTCGATAACAGCAACAGCAACAGCACGGTCACCGGCACCAATCATGTGGGCGGCATGGTGGGCTATGTCAGGCTGGACACGTATATCGAGAAAGACTCGTCGTCGGGCTATACCCCGATCAGCCCTTATTCGACAGCATCCGTTCGTGCAACCACCCTTGCCAACCCCACTGACACCTATGTGGGCGGCCTGATCGGTTATTCCGGATCGACCGCCACCGTCACCGACGCCTATGTGTCTGGTGCGACCATCAGCGGCGTTGGTAGCTACGCCGGTGGTTTGGTGGGATACGCGGGCGCTCTGAACATCGCCCGCTCTTATGCTACAGGCACCAGCGTCACCGGCACCGGCTTTGTGGCTGGCTTGGCCGGCAACTTGTACAGCGGCTCCATCCAGAACTCGTATTTCTCGGGCAGCGTCACTGCAACCAGCGAATATGGCGGCTTGACCGGTTACCTGCGGCCCGGCGCTTGGTTGAGCAACAGTTTCTACAACATCGATAGCAGCCTGATCAATGGCGGAAAGCTTGTTACGGCCGGTGGTTTGTACGACGGGCAGTACACCGCCTGGGCCGCGAGTGACGTCAGCACGCTGGCCAGTCGCACGCTCAATATTGCAAGCTATTTCCCGGCAGGCCCTACCAACGGCTATTACCAGATAGCCACCGTTGCCGATACCTTGGGGCAGCAATCGGACTTCAGCAATATGCTGGCCTTTGTGCAGTCCACCGGCAGGGGCCTTGCAAACAGCTTCAAGTTCAAGCTTGCAAACAGCATCGATATGAGTACGGCCTCCACGCCGTATATGCCTTACTTCAGCGCGGCTGAATTCAAGGGCAGCGGCTTTGAGGTGCACAATTTTTCACTCAACAGTCCGACTTCCAATATTGGATTCCTGGGCTTTGTGAACAGAAGCACCGTCGCCGACCTGAATGTCAACAGCGTGGTGTATGCGGGCCAGACCAACACCGACTACGGTGTCCATGGCCGGGACTATGTGGGTGTCGCGATCGGCTCCATCTATCAGGGGGTGGTGAGCGGCTCAACGGCAACGCTCGCCGGCAGCGTGAATGGTCGTGATTACACCGGCGGGTTTGCCGGTTATGTCCAGGGGGACATCGCCAATACCCATGCCGTGCTGGCAACTTCGTCCAGCGCCAGCGTGACGGGTTTGTCCTCTACCGGTGGGTTGGTGGGCAATCTGGCGAGCGCTACTGCATCGGCCCTCAGCAGCAATGTGGCGGTGAGTGGCACCGGTAACTATGTGGGTGGCCTTATCGGCATCGCCAGCGGTGGTAATTACGACAACCTTCTTGCAACCGGGCAGGTCACGCAAACTGCGGGTGAGCAAGCAGGCGGATTGATCGGCAGTTTTTCTGCCAGCTCGTTGACGAATGCCAGTGCCTCCGGGGCAGTGAGTGGCGCCAGCCACTATGTGGGCGGGCTGATCGGTATCGCTTCAGGTACCAGCTTGTCGCTCAGCCATGCAAGCGGCAGTGTGTCAGGTGGCGGGCAACGAATCGGTGGCCTGGTCGGACAAAGTTCGATCGCCATCGCAGACTCTTACGCAACTGGCGCGGTATCGGGCAGCTACTATGTGGGTGGCTTGGTGGGTGCTTCTTACCGCAATATTTCTAATTCTTATGCTGCTGGCGTGGTTGCCGGCACCGAATTCTATGTAGGCGGTTTGGTCGGCTATCAAGAAAACTATATTGTTTCGGACTCTCACGCCAGCGGCGGCACCGTCACCGGCAAGGGCTATGTGGGTGGGTTGATTGGAACCACCGACAGCAATGTCGTCATCGAAGGTTCTTACTCCAGCCAAGCGGTCAGCGGGAGCGAGGATTTTGTCGGTGGCTTGGTGGGAAAACTGGGTGGCTCGATTCTGGACAGTGGCAGTGCCAATTCTTATGCCACCGGCAGCGTCACCGGCCGCTTCGACGTGGGCGGTCTGGTAGGGCGGGCAGACAGCACCGCCAGCATCACCAATGCCTATTCCACAGGCGCAGTTTCTGCCGATGCGAACTTTGGCGGTCTTTTGGGATACCTGACCCCTGGCGCCCAGGTCACCAATTCGCACTACGACATCGACGCGGTGTCGATCACCGGCTTGACCCCCGCAAGCCCTGGCACCCGGACTGCCATTGCCGGGTTGGTCACGATTGGCGGCCTGTATGGCGCGCAGTACGCCGCCTGGTACCACAGTGGCGCACTGGATGGATTGGCGCCCAGCGACACCGCCACACTGCAGAACTACTTTGGCAGCGCGGACGCCAGTGGCTACTACAGCCTGAGCTCCACCGGGAACCTCAAGGACTATCTGGGTTATGCAGACCAGACCACGCTCAAATTCAAGCTGGGTGCGGATATCGACATGTCGTCCGCCGCAGGCTTGTATATCCCCTACATCTCGGGCGGATTCGATCCCAACAGCAAGATCATCAGCCATCTGGCCTTAAACCAATACACCTCGAACCTTGGCTTTATTGGCCATTTGCGTGGGGGCGCGACCACCCAGGCGGTCGCGGGTCTGAGCGTCGACATCGCGTCGGTGTTGGGTAAAACCAATGTGGGGGCGGCAGTGGGGTCCATGTACCGGCGGGCCTTGACGACGCCGTCCACCACCGGTTCTGTCACCGGCAGCGATATTGGCTATGCGGCCGATCCTTCTGACGACAATAATGGCAGAAGCAATGTGGGTGGTGTGGTGGGCTATGCCTTGGGCGAAACCAGCAGCAGCAAGCTGTTGACCGGGGGCGGGGTGGGGGTTCTGGCCTCCACTGCAACCGTCAGCGGCGGCGAGAACGCGGGTGGCCTTGTCGGGCGCATGGCGACGGGCACCCTGTCGGCCAGCAGCAGCAGCGGCGCCGTCAGCGGCGCCACCAATACCGGTGGTTTGGTGGGACGCTCGACCAATGGCGCCATCACCGACGTGGCCAGCACGGGTGCGGTTACCGGAACGGGAGAGCGCACCGGCGGTGTGCTAGGTTGGATGGAGGGCGGTTCGTCGGTGTTGGACACTGCCGCGCACACGGGAGGTTTGGTGCAGGGCACGTCGCAGGTCGGCGGCCTTGCGGGGCGTACTGACGGTATGGTGGGCAGTACCGCGGGGGCTTTTACGGCATCGCTGCCCACTTACACCACCTATGCCACGAGCAATGTGGAAGGCTCGGGCAACTATGTCGGGGGCTTGATTGGTTATGCGCCCGGGGGCGCCGTCGTCAATGCGTCTTCGTCCGGCACTGTGACGGGGTATTCGAGCGTTGCCAATGGACTCACCAGCTATGCGTATGCAGGTTATTACACCGGCGGGCTCATCGGTGAGTCCAATGTCGCGGTGAGTTACTCCCGCTACACGGGCCTGCTGGTCAAAGGCAGTCATCGCACCGGTGGCTTGATTGGCAGCAGCAATTCAACCATTGCAAATTCGTATGCCTCGGCGGGCGCTTCAGCCTCTTCGGTGATGAGCAACTCGTCGTGGGCCGGCGGGCTGGCGGGCTACAGCGGCAACACCATCAGCAACGCTTACGCGACTGCTTCCGTGACGAATATGGCAGATCGAAGCGGCGGCCTGGTGGGTTATTCCGATGGCAGCATTGCCAATTCCTGGGCCTCCGGCAACGTCGCGGGTGTAGACGTGGTGGGCGGCCTGGTGGGAGATATCCGCGGGACGCTGTCCGGCAGTACAGCTTCTGGCAATGTGCTGGGAACTGGCTCATACATAGGGGGACTGGCGGGCCTGGTTTACAACGCCGTCAGTTCATCGCAAGCGTCCGGCAATGTGGAAGGCTATGGTGAACGCGTAGGCGGCCTGGTTGGACAGTTGCAAGGGTCTTTGTCGGGCAGCAGCGCTGCCGGCAACGTGGTGGGACACGCCAGTTTTGTGGGTGGCCTGGTCGGCCTTAACTACGACAACATCAGCACTTCAACCTCCACAGGCAATGTGTACGGCTATTCCAATCAGGTTGGCGGTCTGGTTGGCGGCAACCACGGCGGATCGATTGCATCTTCGTCGGCGACGATCGCCACCGTCAATGCCACAACCGGCTACGGCGTGTCGGGCAATGAGTCGGTGGGTGGCTTGGTGGGCTGGAGCCAGGTGAATATTTCCAGTTCCAATGCAACAGCCAGCGTAAGGGGCACGGGAAACTACACCGGTGGATTTGTCGGGTATCTGAACAACGCCACGATCAGCGCTTCCGGTGCTTCAGGTTCCGTGAGCGGCTTGTACGAGGTCGGCGGATTTGCCGGTCAGCAGTACAACGGCGCGATCAATAGCTCGTATGCCAACGTCAATGTCGAAAGCACCAGTAACTCCACCAGCGGTATGGCCGGGGGATTTGTGGGTCAAATGGTGTACGGCTCGATTACCGGCTCGCGGGCCGCAGGCCCTGTCACGGGTTATGGCCGGGTGGGTGGTTTTGCGGGTTATCTGAACTACTCGGGCGCGATCAGCCAGTCGTATGCCACCGGCGCTGTCACCCAGAACAGCGCATCGGTTCTGACGGCAAGCGAGAGCGGAACGGGCGGCTTTGCCGGCTATCTGGACAGCAACTACACCGGCAGCATCTCCGACGTCTATGCCATGGGCTCCGTCAGGGGAACCACGCGGGTGGGCGGGTTGATTGGCTATGCAGACCAGGGCACCATCAGCAATGCCTTCTCCACCGGGCATGTGTCATCGAGCTCTGGAGCAAGCTCAGTCGGCGGGGTATTCGGTGCGGTCAATACCGGCACTATTTCAGTTGGCGTTCCCCGGGTCACCCGGAGCGACCTTTATTTCGATACCACCACGTCCGATCAGGCCAGCGACAGCTATGGCGGCATAGGCTTGCACACCATGGCGCTGCAAGGCAGCCTGCCCAGTACCAACTTTGCCACCGCCAATTGGGGTGCTGGCACCGGCTTGTACCCGTACCTCAAGCTGTTCTATCCCAACACGCCGCAAGCGCTTTCGGGTGTGGCCCTGCTTGGCAACGGCACGGATGATGCGGTGCGCGCTCAGGTCGGTTTGTACAGTGGTGGCGTGTTGCTCAATGGCGGCACGGCCTCCACTGGGGTGAACGGCTATTACTATAGCCTCGTGGGTGCAGGGGCGCTGCTGCCTGACGCCACGCTCACCATCGGCGCCAGCACCAAACTGGCGGGCACTTTGACGCTGGACGGCGGCAGCGCCGTGGTCGGCATGGTGTACAGCGATGCACAGACGCTGACCCAGAACAACCTGGTGCTGGAGTCGTCGGGCAGCATGGGCGCGCTGCGCCAGGGCATCACCCACCTGCGCACCGGGGCTGCCAGCGCGTCGGTGATGAACACCGAGGTGCAAAGCACCCTGGGCGCCAGCAACTGGGCGGCTTTTTCAGCTGCCCTGCCCACCATTTCATCGCTGGAACTGACCGCCACGGCAGCCAGTTTTGACCTCGACACCGCGCTGGCTTATAGCGGCAACACCGTCACGCTGACTGCCTCAGGCTCGGTGACCGAAGGTGCACTTGGCACGATTGCAGCCGACAAACTCGATCTTAAGGGCTCGGGAGCCAGCTTTGTGCTGAACTCCGCGAGCAACAACGTAGCCACCCTGGCGGCGGATACCGGCAGCGTCACGTATGTCGATGCCGATGCGCTCAACGTCGGCACGTCAAATTCCATCGGCATCACCACGACCGGGCCGGTTAGCATCAGCACGCGAACTGGCGACTTGACGATCAGTCAGAATATTTCAACCACTGACGCATCGAACAGCGCCATTGTGTTGAACGCCGGTGTCAATACAGCGGCTGGCGCCCCCACCGGCGGCAACGTCATCATCAGCGGCAGCCCAATCATTGGCACCGGAGCAGGCGGGCGGACAACGCTGTACACCGGCAGCGTATCCGACAGCACCGGGCTGACCATGCTGGTCGGCTCCGGCAGCGGGCACTTCAGATACAACAGCGATGAGGCCGCCAGCAATTACGATACAACGAATGCGGCATTGGGTGCCGGCTCGTATGCGATCTACCGCGAGCAGCCCATGCTCAGCGTTACACCGGGCGCAGCTACCAGCGTTTACGGAGAGTCGTTGAGCGCAGGTAGCGGTTCGACCATATCCGCTTATGTCAATGGCGATGCCTCGACCAATGCAGTTACGAGCGGCACCGCTATTTTCACCACAGCAGTAACCGGCAGCAGTCATGCAGGCACATACGACATTGCATACACCAGTGGTCTTGCCAATAGCCTTGGCTACGGGTATGTGGACGCTGCGGGCAGTACCGGGGAGTACAGCGTCAGTGTGCGTACGTTGACGGCGACGATTGCGAACACCGGGGTCAGCAAGACCTACGACGGCACCACGGCCAGCGCGCTCGTGCCGAACTACAGCATCATCGGCTTTGCCACTGGCGACAGCGCAGCAACGTTGAGCCATGGCGGTGCGGTGTATGACAACGCCCACGTGGCCGGTGCGAGCAAAGTGACGGTCTCGGGACTGGCGATCAGCGGCGTGACCGGTACTGGCTTGACGAGCGACTACGTGCTGGACGCCAGCGCCAAGGACGTGACGGCCGCGATCAGCGCAGCGCCGTTGAGCGCCACGGCGAGCATCGGCGGCACGCTGACCAGGACCTATGACGGCACCACGGCAGCAAGCGGGGCGAGCGTAAACGGCAGCGTCAGTGGCGCGGTCGCCGGAGACGCACTCACCCTGGACACCAGTGGCCTGAGCCTGAACTACAACTCGGCCCACGTCGCCTCCGCCAGCAGCATTGCGGCCAGCGGTACGACGGCCTTCACCATCGGTGCCAGCACAGCAGGCAGCGTGGCCAGCGACTACAGCTTTACCGGGCCAGCCATTGCAGCGGCTCAGGCCGGCATCACGGCGGCGACGCTGACGGCGACGATTGCGAACACCGGGGTCAGCAAGACCTACGACGGCACCACGGCCAGCGCGCTCGTGCCGAGCTACAGCATCACCGGCTTTGCCACTGGCGACAGCGCAGCAACGTTGAGCCATAGCGGTGCGGTGTATGACAACGCCCACGTGGCAGGTGCGAGCAAGGTGACGGTCTCGGGACTGGCGATCAGCGGCGTGACCGGTACCGGCTTGACGAGCGACTACGTGCTCGACGCCAGCGCCAAGGATGTGACGGCCGCGATCAGCGCAGCGCCGTTGAGCGCCACGGCGAGCATCGGCGGCACGCTGACCAGGACTTATGACGGCACCACGGCAAGCGGGGCGAGCGTGAACGGCAGCGTCAGTGGCGCGGTCGCGGGAGACGCGCTCACCCTGGACACCAGTGGCCTGAGCCTGAACTACAACTCGGCCCATGTCGCCTCCGCCAGCAGCGTTGGAGCCAGCGGCAACGTGGCCTTCACCATCGATGCCAGCACAGCAGGCAGCGTGGCCAGCGACTACAGCTTTACCGGGCCAGCCATTGCAGCGGCTCAGGCCGGCATCACGGCGGCGACGCTGACGGCGACACTGAGCAACACCGGGGTCAGCAAGACCTA
>JAQGNM010000171.1 GCA_028291845.1 Massilia sp.
TTTCAGTTCGCTGCACTCGCGCGTATTCGCATCGACCATCGCCACGCACACTTCCATCTTGTCGGCGGCGGCGCGGTAGTCGCCGCGTGCGAGGGAGGTACGGGCGTCGCTCATCAGGTTGCGCACCGACTGGCTTTGCGAGGAGGACCGGGCCGTGCTTCTGGCCGGGGACCTGGCGCGCGCCGGGCGGCGGCAGGCGACGTCGGCATCGTCGAGCGCCGTTTGCAGGCGCGCCAGTTGCGCCGGCGTCGCCGCGGTCTTCTTCAGGGCGATCAGTTCGGACTGGGCCTCATTGGCCTTGCACGCTTGCGCCAGTGCGATCGCCTTGTCGACTCTCGCATCGAAGCGGGCCGGCGTGGGACGCTGGGTGATCCAGATCAGCCACAGCGCGCCCAGCGCCAGCAACCACCAGCGCAGGCGCACCGGCTGGCGCCGTGGCGGCGCCGCCGGCGTCGGCGGCAATGTGGAGGTGCCGGGCGTCGCCACGCCGCGCGTCGCCACGCCGGGCGTCGCCACGCCGGGCGGCGCCGCGCTCTCGATCGGCGTCGCCAATTCTCGCTCGGCCTCGGCGGCGGCGCGCGCATTGCCGCCGAACGCGGTCGGCGCCGCGCCGACGCTGCCGATGTCGGCGCGCTGCGCAGCCGCCAATACCGGCTCGGTGGCCACCTCGGGCATGACACCAGGCTGCCCCCCTTGCACGGGCCGCGGCGCGCCCGAACTCTGGTTGATGCCGCAATACGGGCAATAATTGACCCGCCGCGGCAACGATCGCGCGCAGGACATGTTCATACACCGGTAAATCACTTCGTCACGCACCTCGGCTGGCCTCACTGGCATCGCCATGAACTTCCACTGTCATCATCGGGGATCCGGGACGCCGTCGCCGCCGACAGCGTTGGCAGCGTTGCCAGGATCGGGGACGGCATCATCGAACAGGCTCGACAGCGCCGCCACCTCGGCGGCCGCCTGCCACTTACCCAGTTTTATGGAATTGTTCATGTTCCACACCTGGGTGTCTGCTTGGACCTCGCCGCGGCCGATACGTTCCGCAAGCTGTTCGACCGAAAACGGCCCCTGCTGGGCGCCGCCGATAAACAGTTTGAAACGCAGCGGGGTAGCGGCGGCAGTGGCGTGCGGATGCAGCGCCTGCGCCGCGCTGGCCTCATCGGCCAACAGCCCCTGGCGCACCACCCGCTTGTCGACGGCCCGCTCGACTTCCCAGTGATAGGCGTCGTTGGCCGAGTCGGGAACCGGGTCGCTCCATTGCGCCAGGCTGGCCACGGCGGCATCGAAACGCTGCTGCGCGCCGGCGCCGTCCTGCTGCTGCGCGCGCCGGTTCCACTGGTCGACCAGCCGGCGCGCCGTGATGTTCGGCAGCGACGGCGACGGCAGCTGGGCGCCGGTTTCATCCATTTCCAGCTTCGGCTCGTAGACCCGCTGCTGATAGTGGCGCATCAGCGCGGCCAGCAGCGCCAGCTGGTGCGGCCCCATCGCCGCCAGTTTGCCCTGCACTGCCGCGATCACCTGTTCGCGGTAGTACGGCGGCAAGCCGTTCGAGCGGATGGCGTATTCATTACCGATCTGCAGCCATTCGCCGGAGCCCGGCTCGACTTCGAACAAATACTGGCCGCGCGGCTGGAATGCCGCCTCGCGGTCGCCCAGATCGGGCTTGCGCTTGATGACGCCCAGCGCCACCGCCTGCAAATACCACTCGTAGTCGTCGGCCAGGCGATTGAGTTCATCCATCGATGGCGAGATCGGATGGCGGAAACGGGTCGAGTCGAAGTGCAGGTGGGTAGGGATTTTCGGGTTCTCGATCTGGTACGAGGTGCGCCAGGTCGGCAGGCCGCGCAGCACCGTCATCGGGTAGCCGGACAGCTCGATGTAACAGACCGCCCTGCCCTGCACGCCCGTGTTGACGATGTTGAGCTGGTCGCCATGAAACGAACCGCTCGGCACGGCGGCACGGATCTCAAGCTCCATGCGGCGCCAGGCGGCGACATCGCCGACCCCGATAAAACATTTGAACTGGTCGGCGCGCGGCGTGAATTCCGCCGAAAATCGCGCGTTAATCCATGGCATGGCGCTCTTGATCCATTCGTTGAACACGCGGCTTCGCTCTTGCGGCGCCATCGCCTGCAGGCGCTCGAGCAGCGGGTCGGGCAAAGCTTCGCCGGCAGTCTGTTCGTTCGACAGCTGCGTCTGCGCGCGCCTGAACAGTTTTAATAACAGGCTGGCGCGCAGGCGGTCCTCGCCCAGTTGCGGGAACAATCTGGCCGAGCCGCCGAATTCGAGCAGCACTTCTTCGCTCCACGCGCTGACGTCGCCGGTCAGGCGCACCGGCGCCGGTTCGCTGTCGCTCGATAACTTGATGTAGGTGGCGTGCTCCTCCCGGGCGTCGGCGCGCAGCTGGCGAATTCTCTGGTCGACGGCGCCGAGCATGGCCTGCACGCTGCGGCGGCCTTCCTGGAATTCGCCGGCGATCCCGCTCCACAGCGGCTGACCGTATTCGTCGAGTGACTGCGGGTCGCCCAGCCAGGCCGACATCGCTTTCATCACTTCGACCGACTGGCCGGCGGCCACCGCCAGCAAGTGAAAGCGCAGGTAGTCGGCGATGTCGCGTTTCAAATGCGCCATCACCTCCCTGGCCTGGGCATCCTTGCCGAACAGTTTGGCGGCCGCCTGCGACAGGTTGCCCAGCGATTCTTCCACCTGGCGCGTGCGCAGGGCGTCGCGGATGTCGCGATAGCGCTTGCCGTTTCTCTCGGCGGCGCCGAGGTCGCGCTGCAGCAATCTCGCCTTGACCTGTTCGAGCAGCGACAGCACGAATTCGAGGCCGCCCTGCTTGCGGTCGTCCAACAGCGCATACAGCTGCGTCCTGGCCCGGCCGCGCAGGCGGCCCAGTTGTTCGGAGGTGTGGCGCTTGATGCGGTCTTCGCTGGTTTCGGCGGTGGCGCCGGCTTCGCGGATGGCGTCGCGCTCGAGTTGCGGCAGCAGTTCGGCGACCTTCTCGCGCCACAGCTTGAGGTCGTAGGCGCCCATGATGCGGTCGACTTCCAGCTGCACCTTGCTTTCGATGCGCTCGAGCAGGGAGCGGCCGTCCTTGTCCATCAACAGCTGGTCGGTCAGCGCGTATTCGGGGAAGGCGGTGACGTCGACCGTGCCGCGTTTAAAATCGGGGAAGGTGTCGAACGGGTGCTCGCTGAGCGCCAGGTAATCGCGCATGAAACTGTCGCGCTCCTGGTCGCCGGCGCGGCGCGCCGCCACGCCGTCGGTGCCGGCCAATCCAAAAAACGCCTTGACCATCAGCGCCGCCAGCTCATAGGCGCGGATATCGTCGCGCAGGCTTTGCTGGGTGTCGAGCACGGACTGGCCGAACGCCGAATACACCTTGGAGTACGACAGGCGCATGTCGCCGAAGCGCTGTTCCGGCACGCGTGGGTTGTACGGTCCCAGTTTGTGCTGC
This sequence comes from Massilia sp., assembly GCA_028291845.1. Classification (GTDB taxonomy): domain Bacteria; phylum Pseudomonadota; class Gammaproteobacteria; order Burkholderiales; family Burkholderiaceae_D; genus JAFCUW01. The sequence goes on from JAQGNM010000171.1 coordinate 3,467, forward strand.
TGCTGGTTGACCGCGATCGAGCGCTTGCGGTTGGCGAAATCGGCCGAGGCGAAATCCTCGAACAGGGTATCGGCCACCATCTGGTAGACATCCTTGATGTCCTGGGTGGCCTTGTTGGCCAGGTTGGCGGTGTCGACGAAATACACGTCGTCGAACGGCGCGCCTTTGCCGATCACGCTGTCCGGGTCCATCCACTGCACCCGCGCGTTCATGTCGCGCATGGTGGTCTCCAGCTCCATCAGGGTGGCGTAGGCATTCGCCTCGGTGCGCTCCTTGTTCGCCTTGGCGAATCCGGAGGGCATGAACATCACCAGGTCGACCTGGTTGTCCGACACCTCCTGGCGGGCGATGGCTTTACTGATCCAGCCCAGGTCGATGGCGCTGCCGGCGCCGGTGCCGCCGGCGCAGGAGGCGATCACGACGATGCGAAATTTCGAGGTGTCGACCTGCAGGCCCAGCCGCTGGTAATTTTCCTTGCGCTCGATGCCGGCGTTGCTGCTCAAGAAATTGAGCGCGCCCTTGATGCGCCCGCGCAGTTTTGGATATTTGTCGAACAGGTACAAGCGCGCCAGCGCGCGGATCTGGCCGGCGCCTTTCGACGGATCGATGCCCAGCGAGCGCAGTTTTTTGGGGCGTAACGGCATCCACGATTCGATCAGCGGAAAGCGCGCCAGGCTGTCGTCGGACTCGTGGTACTGCGGCAGGTCGAGCGGTTCGACCAGGCGCTCCTCGTCGCCCAGCTTGACCAGCTCGTACCAGGGATCGGTGCGCATCGATTTGCCCTCGTCGATGATGGCATGGTTGTCGAGGTCGAAATGCAGGAAGCGCGCAACCGGGAAGTCGCCGATCGACTCGACCCGGGTCGGATGCTGGCGATTCCACACGGCCGACAAAATGCGGCGGCGGATACGCATCATCACTTCCATGCCGGTGCCGCCGGCGCCGATGAACAGGGTCGGGCGCAGGTCGACTTTCAGTTCGGCCTTGGCCGCTACGTGGTCGGCGGGATGGGGAAATTCTGCCATGACGTTCTTTCAAATGGGGGGTAAATCAGCGGCGGCCGACGAATGCCGTCGCGATCAAGGCGATCAGGCCGACCGCGACCAGCGGGCCGGTCACCGCGAAGGTCAAGAATTTGCTGGCGTTGACCAGCGCCAGCACCGCCGCGGCGCTGATGAAACTGAGGCCGATGAACATCATCCAGCCCGCGCTGCCGGCCGACGAAGGCGCGACCCGCCGCACCACCAGGTGGTGCACGTAGGCGTTACGGACAAAGAAAAAAATCACCAATAAAACCAGGAAGGCGGTGGCCCCGATGGCCAGATCGCGGGTGGAGGTGTCGGCGGCGACGGCGCTGCCGGCCGGCGCCACTTCGAGGGTGCCGTTGGGCTGCGCCGCGGTGGCCGCAGGGGCGGTGCGGGCGGCGGGCGCGCCTTCCTGGCCCGGCAATTTGAAGCCGGGGTCGGCGGCCGGCGGCGTGTCGGTGGCCGCTGTGGTTTTTTCCTGGTTTTGCTGGTTTTGCTGGTTTTGCATAAAAGGTGCGCTTTCTTGAATTTATCGGTGCTTGCCGTGGCAGCAAGTCCTCAGGGTGGCAGCGAGCCCTCAGCGGCCCAATTTCACTTGTGCGCCATCGACCAGATCGATCAGCCGGCTGCCGAACAAGGTGGTCTTGAGCTGGCCGACCTTCTGGCCGGCCTTGTCGAAAATCGGCTGGGTCAGGCCGGCGCGCGTGCGCATGGTTCTCGCCTCGCCATCGACCGTGAGCAGGGTTTGGCGGGGCCGGCCATACGCCAGTACGGCGGCGCCCAGGGCCGCCGCCGCGGCGAGAGCGGCGCCGATCAACGCCATCAACGGCGCCATGCCGTAATGAACCCGCACTTCCAGCGGCAGTAGCGCCGTCGAGGCCTTGATGCGCTCGGGCGGGGTGAAAATGTCGGGCAGCGGGTCGCCCGGGAACAGCGCCGCCATTCGTTGCCTGAAGGCGTGCGACAGCGCCAGCTTCTGGTCGGTCAGCTGCAGCTCGATCTGGCCCGGCAGCACGAACGCCGAACCGGCCGCCTTGACCGCCTGCAGCGACCATTTCGACGGCAGGTCGTTGCCCGGCAATTGCATCACCGAGCCGAGCGGCTCGGACTTGCCGGGCGCCAGGCCCTCGACATGGTCGCGCGCCAGCACGATGGGACGCTCCTGCCCCGCCAGGATCGAGCTGGCGACCAGGTGCGCGCTGACGATGGTATACGGGTACATGCTGTTTTCCAGGTTCCAGGCGATTTTCGCTGTCGGCGCCAGGGCGTCGTCGATGTCGGCGCGCAGCACCCCGCCGGCGGTCAGCGAAAAGTCGACACCCTCGGTGTTTTCGACCCGGCGCGGCACCAGCCGCACGGTATCGCGGTCGAGCGGCTTCAAACGCGCCGGGCGTTCGGTGATGACGGTGGCGATGCGGCCGGTGGCCAGCAAGGCATCGAGCTGGCGCGCGCCCTCGGCGCCGACGGCGAACACGTACACCATCAAGCCATTGGCGCTGTAGTGCCCGCTTTTGACCGGCATTTTGAGAGGGAACGCCAGCGCCTTGGTGATCGCCTGACCCTGGTGGATGCGTTCGTAGAATTCGCGGTTGCGGCGCGCCGTCGCCTGGTCGTTGTTGGGGCTGTTGCGGTTGTTGGTGAACAGCCAGACCAGGCCGGGCTTGCCGGCCAGCGCGGTGTCGACGGCGGCGCCAAGCGCTTCGCCCAGATCGGTGTCGGCCAGCGCGGCATTGGCGCCGCCGGGCTTTTTGGCCGGCTGCAGCTCGGCCAGCGCCTGCTTCACGCCGGCCTGCGTGGCGGCGCCGACCTTGGCCGACAACAGCGCCCGCGGCGATGGCGCCTGCGGCAGGCTTTGGTTGAAGGCGGCCAGCACGATCGGGTCGCCCGGCTCGGTGGCGGCCGATATCAATGCCGTCACCAGCGGCTTGAAGGGCGATTGCGGGTCGCTGTAGAACGGCTCCATCCAGCCGGAGTTTTGCACCAGGAAGACCTGCGGGCCGCCGGCGCGGGCCGGCGCGGCGGCCAACGAAGCAGCGGCGACCAGCACGGCGGCGCCCAGCGGCAGTGCGAAGCGCCGCTTCACGTCAGGCTCTCCAGGCGCCAACCGCGGATATGGTGCCAGTCCGGGTGGTGCAGCCACAAGGTGTCGGCGTAGACGAAGGGCGTGCATTCCAGGGGCCGCGACAGGCGCACGATTTCGTCGAGGATGACGTTGCGGCGGCCGATCCATTCGATGGTGCTGCGGCCCAGGGTGCGGCCGCCCAGCGCGTCCTCGGCGCGCCCGGTGTACTTGTGAAAGCGCAGCACCAGGCCGCTGGCGACGCTGCGGTTGTTATTAAAGCCGCGCAGCAGCGGCAGCACCAGCGAGTCGTCGTCCTGCAGGTCCTCGACGTTTTCCAGGTCCCACGGTTCGCCTGCCACCTCGTGGCCGCGGCGGAAAATGAAATTGGCGAAACCCAGCCGGGCGCCGCTGATCGATTCGCTTTCCGGCATGGCGCGCCCCAATTCGACAAAGACGTATTCGTCGCCGGTATGGCCGATCTGCCACAGGCGGCCGTCGCGGCTCTGGGTGGCGCCGCCCAGTTCCAGGCGCGGTGTGAAGCCGTCCGGCCAGGCCAGCCATTGCGGCGGCGCCCCCGGCTGCCAGATCAACTGGCCGTCCGCATGCAGCCACAACAGGCGGCCGTCGTAGGCGAGCGGGCGGCTCCAGTTGGCCGCCGGCGCGCCGATGCAGTCGTACAGTTCGACGTTGTCGCCATCGTGCCGCGCGCTCCACAGGCGGGTCACGCCATCTTCGCTGAACAGGCAGGCGTGGTGGCGGCGCACGGCGCCGGGAGCGCCGACCACGCTGGCGGAAAATTCGAGCTCGGCGCGGCAGGTCTCGGCCACCGGGTTGATCCACAGCCGGCACAGGCCGCCGTTGGTGGGCACCAGTGCCACCTCGCCGCGACGCGGGTTGGCCACCGGCAGCCAGGCATACGCCGAGCCGGTGAAAGTGAGGTCGGCGCTGCCGTCCTCGGGACTCATCACGTGCCACAGTTCGGCCAGCGGGTCCCAGTATTGCAGGACGTTGCGGGTGGTGGCCAGCGCCAGCAGGCGCGGCGCCGGAAAGCCGTAATGGGCGGCGGCGAACACGCACAGGGCATTGGGCGGCGCCGGCATGCTGGTGTCGAAACGGCCGACCGCCGGCGCGGCGGGCCGCTGTTCCAGCGCCTCGCCCAGCGCCAGCGAAGTGACCGGCAGCCCGTGCGGCACGTGGCGCGGCAAAAAGGCGTCGCTCCACGGCCCCCACCAGTCGGGCTGGGAATTGACGGTGCCGGCAAGCCGCTGCAGCGGCTTGCCGCAATCCGGGCAAAACGCGAAACCTTCAGGATAGATGGGGGAACAGTCGCACGACAGCGGCAGCGAGGCGCCCAGCAGCTGGGCGACGTCGGCCAGACGGCCGTCGGCGCTGGCGCCAGCCTGCCAGTCGATGGCAGGCAGTCCGGCGCTGGCGACCAACTGGAAGCGGCCTGTTTCGCTCTCCAGCCAGACACTGGCAGGTGTTTCCCATCGATAGTCCATGTTGGAGTCCAGCCGTCGCATATGCATGTTGAACACGGCCGAAAACTGCGGCGGCCGCCCTGTGTTTACCGTGCAAATCATAGCGTAATTGTCCACTCGCGGACGTTTGATTGCCCGGTATCGCCTGGCGCGCCGCACAGGCGCGGCTGGCAGCATCTGCATGTTTGACCAAGCGCCGTTTTGATCTGCATCACAACAACGGGAATGCCGTCTTGCGCCGCCGCAAGATGCCAGCGATCAGATAGGGCGAAACACCATCAGGCGGCCTCAAGCTCCGTATAATTGGGGCATGAACCCAGCAACTGCACCGACACTCTTTCCTTCCGCCCCCTGCGGCGATGTCGCCGCCGCCGATGTCGACAGCGCCACCGCGCACCTGCAAGCCATTCTCGCCACCGTGTTCGAACATGGCCCGGACAGCGAGCGAGCGGCGCTGGTGGTGACCGATCAGCGCACCGGCCTGGCGCGCGCGCTGGGCGAAGCGTACCGCCGCAATCTGCCGCGCGCCCGTTTCATCGACTTCGACAGCGTTGCCCCGGACGCGGTGCTGGCGGCGTTTGCCACCCTGGCGCCGGACGACCTGGTGGTGCTGGTGCAGTCGACCAATTTCAGGCTGGACGGCTTTCGCCTGCGTGTCGAGCTGTTCAAACGCCAATTGAAGGTGATCGAACACCTGCACCTGGACCGCATGCCCGGCATCCAGGGCAGTTACTACATCGCCGGCCTGGCCTACGACGCCGCTTACTACCGCGTGGTCGGTCCGGCCCTCAAGCAGCTGATCGATACGGCGGCGTCGGCGCGCGTCGACAGCGGCGGCGAAATTCTTACCTTCGCCTCGCCGCTGGAATCGGCCAAACTCAATATCGGCGACTACAGCGGCATGCACAACGTCGGCGGCCAGTTCCCCATCGGCGAAGTATTTACGGAAGCGCGCGACCTGGAAGCGGTCGACGGGCGCGTGCGCATTCACGTGTTCGGCGACACCGCCTACATGGTCAACTGTCCGCCCATGCCGATCACCCTGATCGTCGAAAAGGGGCGCGTGACGGGCGTCGAAAACAGCACCGCCGAATTCGACGAGGTGCTCGCCCGCATCCGCCTCGACGAAGGCGAAGTGTGGCTGCGCGAACTGGGCTTCGGCATGAACCGCGCCTTCACCCGCGAGCGCCGGGTCGACGACATCGGCACGTATGAGCGCATGTGCGGCATCCACCTGTCGCTGGGCGCCAAGCACGGCGTCTATCCGAAACCGGGTTTCAAGCGCAAGGACGCCCGTTATCACGTCGACGTGTTCGCCGTCACCGAAGCGGTGTACCTCGACCAGCGCCAGGTGTACCGCGACGGCCAGTGGCAGGTATAGAGAATGTAAGGACGGAGTTTTCATGCTCAGCAAAGAACAGCAAGACCAGTACCGCCGCGACGGCTATCTCGTGATCCGCGGTTTCAAGGACGCCGCGGCGATCGCCGCCCTGCGCCAGCGCGCGCTGCAAATCGTCGACGACTTCGATCCCGCCGAAGGCAGCGCCATTTTCACCACCCGGAACCAGGCCGCCGCCAGCGACGACTGGTTTCTCGGTTCCGACAACACTGTGCGCTGCTTTTTCGAGGAGGCGGCGTTCGCCGCCGACGGCACCTTGAACCAGGCCAAGGCCCTGTCGATCAACAAGATCGGCCACGCCATGCACGACCTCGACCCGGTATTCGGGGCGTTTGCGCGCGATCCTCGCCTGGCCGCCATCGCCCGCGACATCGGCCTGCTTGACGCCAAGGTCTGGCAATCGCAGTACATCTTCAAGCAGCCCGGCATCGGCGGCGAAGTGCGCTGGCACCAGGACGCGACGTTTTTCGACACCACCCCGGTCAGCGTGACCACCTTCTGGTTCGCGCTGGAAGAAGCGACCGTGGCCAACGGCTGCCTGTGGGTGCAGCCGGGCGGCCACACCGGTCCGATGCGCGAGCGCTTCGTGCGCGACGGCGACGCCCTCTCGATGGAACAGCTCGACGACATGCCATGGCCCGACAACAGCGTGGCGGTGCCGCTCGAAGCGCAGGCGGGCGACCTGGTGATTTTTCACGGCCTGCTGCCCCACTACAGCGCGCCGAACACCTCGCCGGTGTCGCGCCATGCGTTTACCCTGCACGCCACCGATGGCACCAGCAGCTATTCAAAGCGCAACTGGATTCAGCGCGATGCGGCGCTGCCGGTGCGCGGGTTCGAATAGTCGGCCCCTGCGCCGGTTGCATGCATATCGAGTTTTTGTCGTGATTTTCGCCTGCCCCTTTTATAATCGCCGCACGGTGTTCAATCAAAAAACGGAGAGCGCGCATGCGGCGATTGGCGATATTCATGGTGGCGATGAGCTTGCCCGGGCTGGCCCTGGCGCAAGCCTACCAGCCCGATTTCAACCCGGCGCTGTTCAAAGGCCCGGCGACGGGCGTGCCCAATGAAGTGATGGTGCTGGGCTCACCCCACCTGTCGCAGCTGCCCAAGTCCTTCGATCCCGTCAACCTGTCGCTGATCAACGAGCGCCTGGCAGGCTGGCGCCCGCAAGCCATCGCGATCGAAGCGCTGTCGGGCACGCAGTGCGATTTCGTGCGCCGTTATCCGCTGCGCTACGCCGACACCATCAAGTCGTATTGCCCCGACACGGCGCCGGCGCGCGCCGCCACCGGACTCGATGTGCCGGCCGCCACGGCGCGCGTCGACCAGCTGCTGGCGGCGTGGCCTGCCGCCCCCACCCCGGCCCAGCGCCGCCAGCTGGCGGCGGCTTTTCTTGCCGGCGGCGAGCAGGCCTCGGCCATGGTGCAGTGGCTGCGCCTGCCCGACATCGAGAGAAAGGCCGCCGACGGCCTCGATGGCGCCCTGGTCGAGCGCCTGAACCTGCTGCAGAAGCGGCCCGACGAAAGCTACCTGATCGCGGCGCAACTGGCCGCCAGGCTGGGCCTCGAGCGGGTGTTCGCTATGGACGACCACACCGCCGACAGCGTCGACGCCGATCCCAAGGCAGCTGGCGAAGCGATCATGAAAGCCTGGGACAACCCGGCGACGGCGCAGCGCAAGCGCAGCAGCGATGCTCTCAACAAGGCCATCGACACGCCGGCCGGCGTGCTGGCGCTGTACCGCGCCTACAATGCGCCGGGACAGGGCAAGCTCGCCTTCGACAGCGATTTCGGCGCCCAATTGAACGAGCCGTCGCCGCAGCGCTTCGGCCGCAACTATCTCGGTTACTGGGAAACCCGCAATTTGCGCATGGCGTCGAACATCCGCGAGGTGATCGGCAACGCGCCCGGCATGCGCATGCTGGTGGTGGTCGGGGCGTCGCACAAGGCCTACCTGGAAGCCTACCTGCACCAGATGCACGACGTGCGGGTGGTCGATACGGCGTCCTTGTTGAAGTAGGCAGCGGCGCCACCGCTGGCAGGCCGCTTCAAGCCGCCACCGTCTGATTCGGCGCCACCATCGGCATCATGATGGTCACGCTGGTGCCCTGTCCCGGCGTCGACTCGATGCTGATGGTCCCGCCCAGCATGCCGGTGACGACGTTATAAACGATGTTCATGCCCAGTCCCGAGCCGCCCTGCCCCAGCTTGGTGGTGAAGAAGGGGTCGAAAATCTGGTGCAAGGTCTTTTCGCTCATGCCGATGCCATCGTCCTTAAAGCGCATCATCACGTGGCTGCCGTCGATGTCGCCGGCGCTGATCGAAATATGCGAAGACGCGCCGCCGGTCGCGCTGCTGTCAAAGGCGTGCAGCAGCGCGTTGTTGATCAGGTTCGACAGCACCTGGCCGATGCCGCCCGGGTAGGAGTCGAGGATCAGGCGCGGCGACGAGGCGACGTCGACCTCGACGCGGCAGTTGGCGCGGCGCAGCTGGGCGGCGTAGGTGGCGACGGTGTCGCGCACCACCTCGGCCAGGTCGAAACGGCGGCGCTGGTCGCTGGTCTGGTCGACCGACACCTGCTTGAAGGAGGTGATCAGGTCGGCCGCGCGGCCCAGCGAACTGGCCATGATGCCGCATGCCGTGCGGGTGTCCGCCAGGTGCGCTTCCAGCGCGGAGCGGCGGATGCCGCCGCTGGCATACTGCTTTTCAAAGTCCGCCACCATGTCGGCCAGCGCGGTGGCGGTCAGCAGGCTGTTGCCGATCGGGGTGTTCAGTTCGTGGGCGATGCCGGCCACCAGCGCACCCAGCGAGGCCAGCTTTTCCGAGGTGATCAGGTTGGCCTGGGCCTGCTTCAAGGTGATCAGCACCGACGACAGGTCGCCGTGGGCCAGCTCGACGTGCTTCTTTTGCTGCTCCAGTTCGACCAGGCTGGCCTGCTTTTCGTCGAGGATGGCGCGCAGCCGCTGTTCCAGGATCACCCCGCGGTGCGACGCCAGCAGCAGCGCCGAAATGAGGGCGCTGATCACCAGCCCGCCCAGCCCCACCAGCAGCGGCGGCACGATATTGCGGCCGTAACGGCTGCCGGCCAGTGCGCTGTAACGCAGTTGCCAGCGGCGCTGGGCGACATCGACGTGGTTGTGCAGCACCCGCTGGGCGAGAATGCGCGCGCCTTGCGGGCGGCTGTCGAACAGCAGCCTGCCGCCTTCAAGGGACGCCGGCGCGACGCCGGCGGCGCTGGCCTTGTCGGCTTCGCCGGTGTCGCTCACCTGCAGGGCCAGGTGCTGCAGCAACTGCGGATCGACCACTTCGTTCAACAGCTGGTCGACCCGGAATACGATGGCGACCACACCGATGAAGGCGGCGCGCCGCTGTTCGACGGTGTCGACCGGCATGCGCGGGCGGTACACCGGCGCGCGGGCGACGAAGCCGGGGTGCTGGGAGGTATCCTGGATCAGCACCGTGCGGCCGGTGGCGACAAGGCGGCCGCTGTCGCGCGCTTGCTCGACGGCCGCCAGTTGCGCCGGCAGGCTGGCCAGATCGAGGCCGAAGGCGTTCTCGTTGCCCGCCATCGGCTCGTTGAATTCGATGATGAAATGGTCGGCGCGGTCGGCCCCGGCGCCCGGCGTCGGTGGATGGACGGTGAACAAGGGAACGCCGGCGCGCCCGGCGGTCTGGCGCCGCACCTGGTCGGTATAAGCGTCGAGCGCCGCGGCCGGCACGTAGCGCACGAACTGGACGGCGCGAAAGCCCGGATAGCGCTCGGCCAGGCGCAGTTCGCGCACGAAGGTGGCGAACTGGTCGCGGTCGACGTCGCCGTTGACGGAAAACAGCGCTTTCAGGCTGAGCAGGGTATCGAAATAGGTGCGCAGGCGCGCCGAGGTGTCGGCCGCGACCTTGTCGGTGTCGCGCACAAAACTGCTGCGTATCTGGGCGTCCTGCGCGTCGACCACCAGCATGCAGGTCCAGACGGTCAGTAAAATGCCGATGACGAAAGCCAGGTAGCCATTGATGCGTAGCGGCTCGCGCGCCATGATCGGCCGGTCCTTACGGTGCCATGGTGCTACGCTGCGTCGGCCAGTTCGGCGGCGATGGCGCGGAAGCGCTCTTCGACCACCAGCACGGCGTCGGCCACATCGGGGTCGAAATGCTCGCCCCGGCCCTGGCGGATCAGCTCGACCGCCGTCTCGTGGGTGAACGCCGGCCGGTAGGAGCGCGCCGTCACCAGGGCGTCATAGACGTCGGCGGCCGCCATCAATCGCGCCGAGACCGGAATCGCATCTCCCGCCAGGCCTTGCGGGTAGCCGGAGCCGTCCCACTTCTCCTGGTGCGAATAGGCGATCTCGCCGGCAAAGCGCAGGAAGGGGGTGGCGCCGCCCAAGGTGCGCGCCACCGCCTCGAGGGCGTCGCGGCCGATCGTGGTGTGCGCCCGCATGGCGGCGAATTCGTCGGCCGTCAGGCGGCCGGGCTTGCGCAGCACCGCCGCATCGACGCCGACCTTGCCGATGTCGTGCAGCGGCGCCGCCTTGACGATCAGCGCCATGTTGGCCGGCGTCAGGGCATCGCGAAAGCGCTCGTGATACTGCAGTTCGGCGGCCAGCGCTGCCACCAGCCGCTGGGTACGCAGCAAGTGTTTGCCGATGTTGATCTCGTGCGGCTCGGCCAGGGCCGCCATGGCGATGATGGCGCCATCGTCGTCGAACGGCGCCATCGTCGCCCCTCTCGCCGCCCTCGCCATGGCGGCTTCCCGGCTGCCGCGCGCGGCGCGCAGTTCGGCCAGTTCCAGGTGCAGCGCCACCCGCGCGCGCAGGGCCGCGCCGGATACCGGCCGCTGGACCACGTCGGCGGCGCCGTCGCGCCAGGCCGCCCGCTCCTGCTGGTCATTCTGCCCGTCACCCTGCTCGCCATCGGCCAGCACGATCAGCGGCGCCGTCAAGGCGGCGTCGCCGCGCAGCATGGTCAGGGTATCGGCGATATCGGGCAGCGCCGCATCGAGCAGGATCAGGTCCGGACGGGGCGCCAGCGCGGCCAGCCGCAGCACATCGACGCCGTTGGCCGCCAGCTTGACGTGGTAGCGCGCTTGCAGCATTTCTTTGAGCAGGTCGAGGGCGCCAGGATCCGCATCGGCGATCAAAATAGTTGCCTTGAAATTAATATCCATCCGCGCACTTTCAAACTTACCTGGGTTCAATCTCATCATACCGCCAGAGGCGTGCAATGTTTCAGGATTTTTACAATCACAATGAACAATTGATACAAGGCTAGTATTAGAATCATCATTCCAAAATTCTTATAATTTACAGGGTAACCATGATACGTTTGCCGATCGGATTGGCAGCTTTGTGCCTCGCCGGCGCCGCGCTTGCGGCTGAACCATTTGACGACAAGTTCCGCCAGCTCGAAGAAATGTTGCCTACGCCAGGGGCGGTGCGCACCGCTTCCGGGGCGCCGGGCGCCGCCTACTGGCAGCAACGGGCCGATTACACAATTCGCGCCACGCTCGACGAGGCCAAGCGCAGC
>JAQGNM010000176.1 GCA_028291845.1 Massilia sp.
GCCGCGCGCACCTGTTGCGAGGTCAGCGAAGAGCGGCGGTAAAAGCCGGTCTGGCGCAAGCGCCCCAGCCAGTCGTCCTTGATGGCAATAAAACGATTGTGCCAGCGGGCGAACCACGGCAAGGTCAGCAGCGCCGGCCGGGTCAGAAAATACACCCGCGCCACCAGCGCCGCGCCGCCGATCTTGGCGACCACGAACACCGCCACCCCGGTCACCGGGTAGCCGGCGCCGATGGCGAATAAAGCCAGCAACTTGACCGGCAGCAGCAGCAGCGCCGGCAGCACGAACAGGCACAGCGCGGGGTAGGGCGACAGCGCGGCGATGTGGGTGTCGATCAGCTTGAAGAGCGGCCAGCTTGCCACCTGCCGCACCAGCGCCAGGCCGATGTCCCAGCACCACTCTTCCAGCAGGAGCAGCAGGGCGCCGGCCACCACCAGGGGCGAGAGCAGGCGGTTGCGCAGGGAACGGCTGCGCTTGGGAGGCATCGGCGGCATGGCTCGGATCATACTGCAAAAGTGTTTACAATCCGATCCGGTAGAATGACCAGATGAACAAAGCATTCGTAAAAGAGTCCGATGACGATGACGACGAGGAAGCGCTGCTGCTGTCGCGCGCGATTCCTGCCGGCGCCAAGAATTACATCACCCCGGCCGGCTACCAGCGCATCAAGGACGAGCTGCTGCAGCTGATCGACGTCGAGCGTCCCGAGGTGGTGAAAGTGGTGCACTGGGCGGCCTCGAACGGCGACCGCTCCGAAAACGGCGACTATATCTACGGCAAGCGCCGGCTGCGCCAGATCGATGGCCGGATCCGCTTTCTGACCAAGCGGATGGATGCGGCCGAAGTGGTGGATCCGACCGTCCATCACGGCAACGACCAGGTGTATTTCGGCGCCACCGTGCTGTACCGCAACGGCGCCGGCGAGGAGCACACCGTCACCATCGTCGGCATCGACGAACTCGACCCGTTAAAAGGCAAGATCAGCTGGGTGTCGCCGGTGGCGCGCGCGTTGACCAAGGCGAGGGAAGGCGATCTGGTCACCCTGCAGACGCCGCTCGGCACCGAAGAGCTGGAAATTCTTGCAGTGAGCTATCCGGCGCCTGAGCCGGACTGAAGTTTGCTATTTGTTGTTTGCTATTTGTTATTTGACGGCGCCGTGCTGCGCCCCCACAACTCGCCGCGCACGCTGGTGGTGGCCACTGGGACGGAGGGCACGGGGCGGATCGCTGCCGGCGCGGGCGGCGCACCGAGCAAGGCGGCGAGAATTTCCGCGCTGCCCGGCTTGGCCTTCGATTGCCAGCGCACCGTCCGCAAACCTGCCTGCTGCAGCATGGCGTCGCGGCGCGCATCCTTGTCGGCCTTGTGGGTGCGGTCGTCGAGTTCGATGACGGCGACGATCTTGCCATTATCCCTGCGCTGCGCCACGTAATCGACGATCTTCTGGCTGAACATATTGCGCGCCTGCTGCCAGGCGCGGCTGTTGCCCTGCTTTTCCATTGCCGGATCGAGCAGGGCGCCCATTGCCACCTGGGCGTGAAAGCGCAATTCCGGCACCGCCGCTTCCAGCCGGCCGAGGAATTCCATTTCGTTGGCGCTCATGAAGAGGCGCGCCTTGAAAGCCGGCGCCTGCTTGCCGCCGCGCTTGCCCCGCAGCGCCAGCAAGAAGGCCGCGATGACCGTGCCGACAATTACCAACATCACTGTTTCAACCATGTTCGGCCCCGTTAAGATCGATTGGAACAGCCGAGTATACAGATATTTTCCGTGCGGAAACTATTCAATTGTCATAATCGTGGTGATTTTGCACCGAACCGGGCTTGCATCAATAAGATTGCTGCCGATAAGAAACAGTGCCCCGGTCATGAAGGCCCGCGCTGGTTAGCTGGTAAGATCGCCTTGTCCTTTGTCTATTCCGCCTCATGACTTCCGCCGATCCGATAGCCGCCCTGCGCCACGCCACCAGCGCCCAACATGACATCCTCGACAGCGGCTTGCCGCTGGCCAAGGCGGACGCTACCCTGACCGATTACGTCGACCACCTGCAAATGCTGGCCCGCTGGCTACGCCCGATCGACGCCTGGCTCGCCAATTTCACTGACGGACCGCAGGGACCCGAGGCGCCGCCGAAGGTCGACCGGATGGCGGCGATCGCCGCCGATCTGGCCGGCGCCGGGGCCGTGCTGCCTGCTGCATCGCTCGACCCGTGGCCGCCGGGCGCCAGCAGCGCCTACCGCTGGGGCGTCGCCTACGTGGTGGAAGGCTCGCAACTGGGCGGCGCGGTGTTGTATAAACGCCTCGCCGGGCGTCTCGCTCCCCATCCGCTGGCATACTTGCAGCCCGGCGCCGATGGCCCGGGTCCGCGCTGGCGCGCCTTCATGGCGGCGTTGCGCGAACAGGTGCACAGCGACGCCGAAGTGATCGATGCCTGCACCGGCGCGCGCGAGGCGTTTGCCCGCATCCTCGCGCTCGGCCGCCATGCCGCTGTCGAAACGCCGGCGTAGATATGCTATTTTGGTCTCTTCAATAACGGATACAAGGAGCGACCATGCGTTTCATGATCTTGTTAAAAGCCGACCAGGACACCGAAGCGGGCAAGATGCCCGACGAGAATCTGTTGCGCGACATGATGGATTTTAATCAAGCGCTGGTCGATGCCGGCATCATGCTGGGCGGCGATGGCCTGCAGCCGACCTCGAAGGGCGCCAAGGTCCAGTTCGCCGACGGCCGGACCACCGTCACCGAGGGCCCGTTTCCCCTCACCGGCGAGCAGCTGGCCGGTTTCTGGATCTGGCAATGCGCCTCGAAGCAGGAAGCCATCGAGTGGGTCAAGAAGGTGCCGATGCCGATGGCCAGCGGCACAGCGGAAATCGAAATCCGCCAGATCTTCGACGCCGCCGACTTCGGTGGCGAATTCACCCCTGAAATGCGAGAGCAGGAAGAAAAGATGCGGGCCGAGGTGGCGGCGCGCCAGGCCGCTTCGTCGTAAGGAAACAGCGCATTCCAGCAATGGTGTGACAATGGCCGCTTGTTCACCACCCTGGAATCCCCATGAAAAAATTATTTGTCACTCTGGCGCTGGCCTTCGGCACTCTCGGCGCCGCCCAGGCCCAGGTGTACTTCGATTCCGGCAGCGCCCGCCCGAACAATCCGCACGCGGCGCGCCACGAGATCGAGCGCCAGCATCGCGGCCATCCGCCGGTGCGGGCGCGTCAGAAACTGGTGCGTTGCCGCGACGGCGCCCGTCGTGTGGCCAGAATGTGCCGTGGGCACGGCGGTGTAGCGCGGCGTTGATTAGAAGGGGGACTGGCGCCGAAGGTGCCTGTCCCATGCATCCACACTGTAGTGGCGTTACGGCCTCGAAGCGGCCTTTGTGGGATCAGATAATGTGTTGTGCGACCAGGAGGCATGGGACAGGCACCGCACTGCGCGCGTGCCAGTCCCCCTGCTAAGCCCGCCGCCTGCTAAGCCCGTTCCCGTTCGACCCGGTTCACGCCGGCTACCTGCCGCAAATTACGAATCAAGCCGGCCAGGTGCACCCGATCCTTCACCTGTATCGTAAAACGCAATTGCGTCATCAGGTGTTCGCCATCCTCGTCCATCCCGACGTAGGTGATGTTGGCGTCGGACTCGCCGATCTGCGCGGCCACGCGCGCCAGGATGCCTTTTTCGTTGTTGATCAACAGGCGGATGCGGCAGTCGAAGCGGCGGTTCAGTTCGGCGCCCCACTGCACCGCGATCCAGCGGTCCGGTTCCTTCAAGCGCAGGCGCTTGCCCGATGAGCAGTCGCTGGTGTGCACCACCAGGCCCTGGTCGCGGCGCAATTGGCCGATGATCTGGTCGCCGGGAATCGGCAGGCAGCACGGCGCCAGTTGCACCGACACGCCTTCGCTGCCGTAAATGGTCACCGGGTCCAGTTCGGCCGGCGCCAAGTGGTGATGATCGAGCGGCACGGTACCCGATTCATCGTCGATCAGGCCGAAAATGTGGCGCGCCACCAGCGCGGCCATGCGCTTGCCGATGCCGATTTCGGCGTACAGATCGTCCATCGAGCGGGCCGATGATTCGTTGAGCAGCTTTTCGACAGTCGCCGCCGGCAAGTCCGGATTGATGTTGAGCGAAGTCAGCGCTTGCGCCAGCAGTTCCTGGCCCAGCTCGACCGATTCGTTCAGGTTGACCGTGCGCAGGTGGTGCCGGATCGCCGAGCGCGCCTTGCCGGTGCGCACAAAACTCAGCCAGGTCGGGCTCGGGCGCGAGCTCGGATCGGTGACGATCTCGACGATGTCGCCATTGCGCAGTTCGGTGCGCAGCGGCTGCGACTCGTTGTTGATTTTTACCGATACCGTGTGGTCGCCAATGCCGGTGTGAATCGAATAGGCGAAGTCGAGCGCCGTGGCGCCGCGCGGCAGGGCGATGATTTTCGATTTCGGCGTGAACACGTAGACCGAATCGGGGAACAGGTCGACCTTGACGTGTTCGAGGAACTCGGCCGAGTCGCCGGTCTGCTGCTGGATGTCGAGCAGCGATTGCAGCCAGGTGTGGGTGCGCTGCTGCAGGTCCGACAGGTTCGATTCGCCATTCTTGTACAGCCAGTGCGCCGCCACGCCGGACTCGGCGATGCGATGCATTTCCTGGGTGCGGATCTGAAACTCGACCGGGGTGCCGTAGGGCCCGATCAGGGTGGTGTGCAGGGACTGATAACCGTTGAGCTTGCGAATCGCGATGTAATCCTTGAATTTGCCCGGCATCGGCTTGTACAGGCCGTGCAGGGTGCCGAGCGCCACGTAACACTGGGCGAAGTCGTCGACCACCACGCGGAAACCATAGACGTCGAGCACCTGCGAAAACGACAGTTTTTTGTTGCGCATCTTTTTATAGATGCCATACAAGGTTTTTTCGCGGCCGTACACTTCGGCCGGCAGATTGGCGGCGGCCAGGGTCGATTTGACCGATTCGAGGATTTTCTTGACCACCTCGCGGCGGTTGCCGCGCGCCGCCTTGACGGCCTTGGCGAGCACCTGGTAGCGCATCGGGTGCAGATGGGCGAACGACAGGTCCTGCAGCTCGCGGTAGATGTTGTTCAGGCCGAGTCGGTGCGCGATCGGCACGTACACTTCCATCGTCTCGGCGGCGATGCGGCGCTTCTTGGCCGGCGCCATATGGTCGAGCGTGCGCATATTGTGCAGGCGGTCGGCCAGCTTGATGAGGATGACGCGCACGTCCGACGCCATCGCCAGCAGCATTTTGCGGAAGTTTTCCGCCTGCGCTTCGATCAGGCTTTGAAATTCGATCTTTTCCAGCTTCGACAGGCCGTCCACCAGGTTGGCGACCGGGGCGCCGAAGCGCTCGATCAACTCTTCCTTCTTGACGTCCTGGTCTTCCATGACGTCGTGCAGGAAGGCGGCCATGATGGC
>JAQGNM010000180.1 GCA_028291845.1 Massilia sp.
AATTGGATCCCCGCGTGCGCGAGGATGACGTTGGTTTATATTTCGTGAGTTCGTCAGATAAGATTCCTGAGAGCGCGCCAGATGCCGCTTGGTGCGCCTTCGAAGTCAATAGGATTATTCCGGACACGAGTGCGCGTGCGCGAGGAGTCATTTCTGCCAATGGCGGGAATGACGGCTGTAGGGATAGCTAAATATGCTGACGCTACCGCGCTTTTCAGATCAAATGTGGGGACGTGCGATGCGCGATAACCTGCGCGGAGATGGTGCCCTTTACGTGGATTGAACACGTGGCCTCTCCCTTACCAAGGGAGTGCTCTACCACTGAGCTAAAAGGGCGGCAGATTGGTGGTGCTGGAACTTCGCGCCACCAAAAATTTTTAGTGCGACCGGATCATAGTGCCAAAAGCTTGCTCGGTCAAGACTTCGAGCAGTAAAGAGTGCTCGATGCGCCCGTCGATGATGTGGACCGTGTTCACGCCCGACTTGGCGGCATCGAGCGCCGATGAAATTTTAGGCAGCATGCCGCCCGAGATGGTGCCGTCGGCGAACATTTCCTCGATTTCTCGCGCCGACAGGTCGGTCACCAGGTTGCCTTGCTTGTCTTGCACGCCGGCGATGTTGGTCATCATGATGAGCTTTTCGGCTTTCAGGATTTCCGCGATCTTGCCGGCCACGACGTCGGCGTTGATGTTGTACGCCTGGCCATCCTGGCCGAAGCCGATCGGCGAAATGATCGGGATGAAGGCGTCGTCCTGCAGCGCCTTGACCACCGCCGGATTGATCGCATCGATCTCGCCGACGAAGCCGATGTCGAGGAATTCGCCCGGCTTTTCGCGGTCCGGCATCGACATCCGGCGCGCGCGGATCAAGCCGCCGTCCTTGCCGGTCAGGCCCACTGCCTGGCCGCCGTAGTGATTGATCAGCATGACGATGTCCTGCTGGACTTCGCCGCCCAGCACCCACTCGACCACTTCCATGGTCTCTTCGTCGGTGATGCGCATGCCCTGTACAAACGTGCCCTGCTTGCCGATTTTTTTCAGCGCGTTGTCGATTTGCGGTCCGCCGCCGTGCACCACCACCGGGTTCATGCCGACCAGTTTTAACAGAATCACATCGCGCGCAAAACCGTGCTTGAGACGCTCGTCGGTCATGGCGTTGCCGCCGTATTTGATGACGATGGTCTTGCCGTGGAAATTGCGGATGTACGGCAGCGCCTCCGCCAGGATTTGCGCCTTGATCTGGGGAGAGACGGCAGCCAGATCATCTTGCTGGGCAGGGGTGAGTGGGGGCAGGGCAGCGGTCATGGCAGGTCCGAAAGAAATTTGACGAGATTTTACAGGCAAGCGGAGCTCGCTGCTTGCGCATTATAGAGCGCGCTTGTTGTATTTTAATTCCCGCTCCGTTATGGTGAGCCGGATATGAGTGCAATTGCCCGTCCAGGAGGTCCCCGATGAGCGCCTGCAGCCGTTGCGGCGCGCTGTTTACCTGCGCGATGGCCGACGGCAGTGCCGCGCCTTGCTGGTGCACGGCACTGCCGCCCGCGCTGCCGCTGCCGGCCGCCGGCCAGGCGGCAGCCTGCTGGTGCCCCGCTTGCCTGCGCGAGCACATTGCCGAACTTGAAACGCCAGCGCGGCGCCCGCCTGGCGATCAGCGCTTGGTCTGAAAAAACCGCATCATCTCGCGGCTGGCGTCCGGCCCCCTGCCGTCGGTGTAGCTGCCGCGCGCGCTGCCGCCCGACCAGGCGTGGCCGGCGCCATGGATCAGCCACTGCTCCGCGTGCGGGGTGCCGTCGGCGTGGCGGTGCACCGTTCTCGTGTAGGCGTGACCTTGCGGCACTTTGCCCGGCTCGGTGACGATGTCGCGCGCGGCCTTGTGCTTGCCCTGGGCGATCAGCGCGTCGCCTGCCGCCGGCGACACGGTGGTGTCGCGGTCGCCATGGAAGACGATGATCGGAATCGCGCTGCCGGGCGCCTTCGGGGTGCCGAATTTGCCCTGCATGGCCGCCAGCGCCGACGGCAGATCGTGCGCCGCGGCGAACGGTAACCCCGAGTGCACGCCGACCGCCGCATACAGCTCCGGATACACGGTGCCCATGATGGTGGCCATGGCGCCGCCGGCCGACAGGCCGGCCACGTACACCTGGCTGTCGTCGACCTTGTGGCTGGCCATGATGTCGCGGGTGATGCCGGCGATGATCGACGGCTCGCCCTGATCGCGCATCTGGTCCTTTTCGTGGAACCAGTTCCAGCAGCGGCTCGCATTGGCTTGCTGCGACTGCGCCGGATAGGCCACCAGGCATCCCAGTTCCTCGGCCAGCTGGTTCATCTGCGTGCCGCTGGCGAAGTCGACCGGGTCCTGGGTGCAGCCGTGCAGCATCACCACCAGCGGTACCGCCCGTTCTCCGCTGTACGAACTGGGCACGTACAGTTTATAGCTGCGCGTGCCGGCCGCGTTGCTGTGGCTGCCGTCGATGAATTTGCCGGGCAGCGCTTCGGCGCGGGGCGCGCTTTGTCCACCCATGGCCGCATGCACGTCGAACGACGGCATCTCGAAATGCGGCATGCTGAAAGCCGCCTTGCCGGCGTCCTGCGCGCGGTCGAGATTGGCCATCATTTCCGGCACCAGGTTGCGCATCATGTTTTCAAAACCGGCCGCTTCCACTCCGGGTGCGGCCGCCGCGGCGGTGGCGGTGGCATCAACCGGTTCGCTGCGCGGCAGTGCGGTCTGCGCGGTCTGCGCGGCCTGCGCGGCGCGTGCGCCCGGCGGCGGATTGATGTCGCGCATCGGCGGCGCGCTGGCGCTGGCCGCGGCGTTGGCGGCGGCTTTACCCTGCAGTGCTTGCTGGATGGCCGACGTCGCTGCGGCCGGGCCCTGCGCGAGCAGGGTGCGGGTTGCCTGGCGCATGCCGGCAAACAGTTTATCGTTCAGTTTCATGGGGCCTTCCTTCGTTCAAAAACGTTTATAGAATGCGGCCAGCCAGGGCGGTTTTGAGCGCCGTGCTGGCATGCAGGGAACCGAGCACAAAAATTGATTCGATCGTCGCCACCGCCAGCTCGGCGGTGACGTCGCTGGCGATGCTGGCCATGCCGAGCACCTGGATCTGCAGACGCTCGCCTTTTACACGCGCCGCCTCCAGGTCCGCGCGGGAGTAGTGGTGCATCCCCAGCACCAGGCTTTTACGGGCCACCGTCTGCCTCACCACCTCCGCATGGGTATTGAGCTGATTGCGGATCGCAGTGCGGATCAGATCGGTGCGGTTCGAATAAAACCCTTCGTTTACCAGCAGATCGATCTGTCCGAGATCGATCAAGCCGAGGTTGATCGTGATTTTTTCCGAATCGAGCATTTTTGGTCTGACCTCGGCCTTGATCTCTTTTTGTCCCATCGTTCCCATCGTGTGTCCCCGTTGATCTTCGTGGCATCCATACACCATCTGTGTGGATGGTATTTTACGCAGCTTCGCCCCCAGGTCAAGCGCGATTCGATTGAATACGTTAATCTGCCAGCATGAATGTACAACTGCATGGGCAACTGCGACCCGGCCTGCGTTTCAGCTGGCACTACACCGTGCCGGAGCGCGCCAGCGTGCCGGCCCTGTACCAGGACACCGACTTTTGCCGCGACATGCCGGCCGTTCTCGCCACCGGCTACCTGGTCGGCATGATGGAACTGGCTTGCGTGAACGGCATCATGCCGTACATGGACTGGCCGCATCAGCAAAGCCTGGGCACCATGGTCAACTTCCGCCACCTGGCGCCGACCCCGCCTGGCATGCGCCTGCGCATCGAGGGCGAAGTGCTCGAAGTGGCGGGCCGCCGCATCACGTTCAAGGTGCAAGCGTGGGACGACGTCGAGCGGGTCTGCGAGGGCACCCACGAGCGCATGCTGATCGATGCCGACCGTTTCAACGACAAGGTGGCGCGCAAGGTGGCGGCGCCATGAGCGGCGCCATCTCCCGTCCGGGCGCTGCTGCGGCGCCGGCGCCGGCGCTGCCCGAAGCGCAAACGCCGGTGCCGTCGCCCTGCATCAGCCTGTGCGAAATGGCCCCCGCTGTGGGCGCCGAGCCGGCCTTGTGCCGCGGCTGCCTGCGCACCATCGATGAAATCGTCAAGTGGGGCGGCAGCGACGACCACTATAAACGCGCGGTGTATGCCGAGATTCGCCGGCGCGAAGCGGACCTGGAGTTTTAAGCGGATGGAGCCTCGCACCGTGCAGTTCTACCAGCCCGAACACAGCGTCTCCGGCCCGGCTTACGGCGGCCCCTTCAAAATCGTTTCGACCCTGATCGTGATGATTTTGCTCGCTTACGGTTTTACCATCGCCCTGCGCTTTCCCCTGCTGACCTACGGCTTCGGCGTCAAGCTGGTGCTGGTGGGAGCGACTTCCCTGCTGATCGCCAGCTGGTACTGGTTTTTAAAAGGGCGCACCACCATCGACGCCGATGGCGTGCGCCAGAGCGCCATGATCGACAAGCGCGTGCGCTGGGACGAAGTGAGGAGCGCCAAGATGCTCGGCATCCCGTATCTGGGCTGGCTGTTCCCGCCGCGGCTGGTGGTACGCACCGGTAACTCCTTCGTCACCTTCAATGGCGGCTCGCAGGCACTGCTGATCGAGTTTGCCAGGATCTCGATTGCCTACCAGATGAAGAAATGAGCGCGCTGCCGCCGGCACTTCCGTTGCCACCTTCGATGCGGGTATTCCAGCGCGGCTGGCTGTCGGCCAATAACATCCTGTTCATCGGCGACGATGCCACCGCGCTGATCGATTCCGGCTACGCGATTCATGCGGCGCAAACCGTGGCGCTGGTCGAGGCGGCCCTGAACGGCCGGCCGCTCGACCTGCTGGCCAACACCCACCTGCACTCGGATCACTGCGGCGGCAACGCCGCCTTGCAGGCACACTATCCGCACTGCGTCACCGCGATTCCCGTCGGCGAAGCGCGGGCGGTGGCGGCCTGGGACCAGGACGCCCTCAGTTACCGCGCCACCGGTCAGCAGTGCGCCCGTTTTACCTTTCAGCGCACCATCGCGCCCGGCGACGTCATGACCTTGGGCGACCTGTCCTGGCAGGCGCTGGGCGCGCCCGGCCACGATCCCCGCTCGCTGGTGTTTTACTGCGCCCATCAAGGTATTCTGCTGTCCGCCGACGCCCTGTGGGAAAACGGTTTCGGGGTGATTTTTCCGGAACTGGAAGGAGAGTCGGGCTTTACGGAGGCGGCCGACACGCTTGACATGATCGCCCGGCTCGACCTGCGCCTGGTGATTCCCGGCCACGGCGCGCCCTTCACCGATGTCGCCGGCGCGCTGGCGCGTGCGCGCTCGCGGCTCGATTATTTGCGCGCCGACCCGCGCCGCAATGCCGACAACGCCGTCAAGGTGATGCTCAAATTTTTGCTGCTCGAGCGGCGCCACATCACGATGGCCGAGGTCGTCGCGCTGTTCGAGACCAACCAGTTGATGGCCGGCGCACGCCGCCGTTTTCTGGGCGGCGAAGCGCTGCAAGCGGCCGAGCGCACCGCAGCGGCCCTGGTGCGGGCCGGCGCCGCCCGCCGCGAAGGCGACCTGCTGCTCAACCACGACTAGAACTGCTGCATCAATTTCCAGCACGACCGTTCTTTTTTGCGTCATAATCGGAGAATGCTGTTTCCGATCAATTTTCATCCCGAGAGTCTTCCATGGCGCTGCCGACCGCATTGCAACACCTGTCCCTTCCCGTCATCGCCTCGCCGATGTTCATCGCCAGCGGTCCGGCCCTGGTGGCGGCCCAGTGCAAGGCCGGCATTGTCGGCTCCTTTCCCGCGCTGAACGCCCGCCCGGCCGAGCTGCTCGACACCTGGCTGACCGACATCAAGGCCGAACTGGACGCTTACAAGGCCGCGCACCCGGACGCCATCATCGGCCCGATCGCCGTCAACCAGATCGTCCACCAGTCGAACGACCGCCTGGCGCATGACGTCGAAGTGTGCGTGCGCCACCAGGTGCCGATCATCATCTCGTCCTTGCGCGCGCCGCCGAAGGAGATGCTCGACGCCATCCACAGCTATGGCGGCATCGTGCTGCACGACGTCATCTCGATCCGCCACGCCCAGAAGGCTTTGGAAGCAGGCGTGGACGGCCTGATCCTGGTGGCCGCCGGCGCCGGCGGCCATGCGGGCGCCTTGTCGCCGTTTGCCCTGGTGGGAGAGATCCGCAAATTCTTCAAGGGTCCGATTGCCCTGTCGGGCGCCATCGCCACCGGCGACGCCGTGCTGGCCGCGCTGGCGATGGGCGCCGATTTCGCCTACATCGGCTCGCGCTGGCTGGCCACCAGGGAATCGAACGTGTCGGACGACTATCGCGCCGCCATCGTCGAGTCGAGCGCCGCCGATGTGGTGTACACCAATCTATTTACCGGGGTGCACGGCAATTACCTGAAAAAATCCATCGTCAACGCCGGCCTCGATCCCGATGCCTTGCCGGAATCGGACAAGAGCAAAATGAGTTTTGGCTCGGGTAGCGCCAAAGCCTGGCGCGATATCTGGGGCGCCGGACAGGGCGTGGGCATGATGGACGACGTGCCGACGGTGGCCGAGATGGTGGCGCGCTTAAAAGCCGAATTTGACGCTGCGAAAGCCAGACTGGCCATTTAAGCGGCGTCGGCCGGCGCGAACGGCAGGGTAATCGTAAAACTGCTGCCCAGGTTGACCCCCGCGCTGCAGGCGGCGACTTTGCCGCCGTGTAGTTCGACCAGGTTCTTGACCAGCGCCAGGCCGATGCCCAGGCCCCCTTGCGAGCGGTCGGCGTTGCGCTGGCCCTGGGCGAACAGCTCGAAGGCACGCGCCACCAGTTCGCTTTCCATGCCGATGCCGTCGTCGCTGACGGTCAGCGCCGCCTGCGCGCCGTCGCTGACGACGGTGCTGCCCACTACGATGCCGATCCTGCCGCCGGGGGCGGTGAATTTGGCGGCATTGTTAAGTAGATTGCTGACCACCTGCACCAGCCGTGTCAAATCGCCCAGCACCGTCACCGGCGCCGCCGGCGCATCGACCAGCAGCTCCTGGCGGCGCGCCTGCAACAGCGGGCGCACCTGCTCGACGGCGGCGGTCACCACCTCGCGCAGGTCGACCGGTTGCCGGCGCAGGGTGATCAAGCCGCGGGTGACGCGCGACATGTCCAGCAAATCGTCGACCAGGCCGGTCATGTGGGTCACCTGGCGGCGGATCACGGCGCTGGTCTTGGCGATGCGCGCCGCGTCCAGATCGCGCATCGACAGCAATTCGGCGGCGGCGCTGATCGGCGCCAGCGGGTTGCGCAGCTCGTGCGCCAGCATCGCCAGGAACTCGTCCTTTCTCTCGTTGGCCGCGCGCAGCGCTTGTTCGGCGCGCGCCCGTGCGACCGCGTCCCAGGTGCGCTCTGCCGCGTCGGCGATGATGGCGATGTCGCCTGCACTCCAGCGGCGCTGGCGTGGATGGGCGACATT
The DNA here is from genome assembly GCA_028291845.1 of Massilia sp. Classification (GTDB taxonomy): domain Bacteria; phylum Pseudomonadota; class Gammaproteobacteria; order Burkholderiales; family Burkholderiaceae_D; genus JAFCUW01. Next base: position 7,459 of record JAQGNM010000180.1, read on the forward strand.
GAAGTTGGCGCGCAGCCGGCCGCCGCGAATCAAGGGGATGACGACGATTGCGTCGATCCCCAGCGCCGCGTAGACCTCAGCGTAGCCGGCCAGCTCGGGATGGTCGGCCATCTCCTCGACCACCACGTTCTTGCCCCGTTTCAGGGCGCCCATCAAGTGCGGTCCGAAATCGTCGGCCCGGCCCTGCTCGGGTATTGACAGCGCCGGGCCGCTGATCCAGCGCTGCGGTATGTGAAAGCCGCCGCTGTCGGCATCGATCTCGGCATAAAAGGCCCGTTCGACGCCCAGGTGCGCGCGGGTCAGGTCGGTGGCTACTTGCACCAGCTGGTCGACGTCGGCCGCCCCGCGCAGGCCGTCCACCAGGGTCAGCTGGAATGCCTGGCGCCGTTCGGCCAGCACCCGCGCGGTGGTTTCCACCGCCGCCGTGAACATGCCGACCACCTTGCCGGCGCCGTCGCGGATCGGGCTGTAGGAAAACGTAAAATTGCACAGCTCGGGATAGCCGTTGCGGTTCAGTACCAGCGGCATGTCGTCACCCTTGACCGCGATGCCCTGGTTGACCACTTGATCGACCATCGGGCTGATGGTCGGCCAGATGTCCGGCCAGGTTTCGCGCGCCGGGCGGCCGAAGGCGGCCGGGTGCTTGGTGGCGCCGAGGATCGGGCGGTAGCCGTCGTTATAAAACTGGATCAGTTCCGGCCCCCACCAGACGGCAATCGGAAAATGCGAATCGAAGCAGACGTTCAGAATAATGCGCAAGCTCTCCGGCCAGCTTGACGGCGGCCCCAGACTGCTGGCAGCCCAGTCGGCGCCGCGCAGCAGGGTGACCATTTCGCCATCGGCCGGCAAGTGCTCGAAATCGGCGCTGGGAAGTGAGGGCATACAGGGCGCTGGAATATGGGATTCCGTATTATGCCCTGTACGCGATCTGGCATGGTTCCGTCTGCGCGCTCAGCGCTGCAGCGGCAGAAATCCCGTCGAAATCCACGGCACCGCGGCAATGATGATCACGCCCAGCAGCAGGGTGATCATGTACGGCACCAGCGGTTTCAAGCCTTCGCTGGAGTCGACCTTGCTGACGGCGCAGGCAGTGTAATAGCCGACCCCGAACGGCGGCGCGAACAGGCCGATACCCATCGACAGGATGACGATCATGGCGTAGTGCACCTCGTTGACGCCCACCGCCTGCGCGATCGGAAACAGCAAGGGCCCAAACAGCACGATCGCCGGAATCCCCTCCAGCACGCTGCCGAGAATGATGAAGCCGATAATCGACCCCGCGATGAAGGTGAAGCGTCCGCCCGGCAGCGCCGTCACCGCTTCGGCCAGCGCATTTGAAAAGCCCGATTGGGTCAGCGCCCAGGCCATGCCGGTGGCGGCGCCGATGATCAATAAAATCGCCCCCGACAGCGAGGCGGTCTCGATCAGCATCGGTTTCAAACGGGGCCAGTCGAATTCGCGGTAGATGACGATGCCGACGATGAAAGCGTAGACGATGCCGATGGTTGACACCTCGGTGGCGGTGGCCACGCCCTCGACCACGGCGGCGCGAATGACGAACGGCAGCGCCAGCGCCGGCAGCGCCGCCAGCAGGCTGCGGCCCACTTCGCGGTGGGAGTAGGCGGGGGACGCCGACATGTCCTCGCCGCGGCTCCTGAACCACACGACTACGCACAGCATGGCGCCCACCACAACCGCCGGCAGGATGCCGCCGGTGAACAACGCCGAGATCGACACGCCGGTGACCGAGCCGACGGTGATCAGCACCAGGCTCGGTGGAATGGTCTCGGTTTGCGCGCCGGTGGCGGACAAGAGGGCCACCAATTCTCCCTTCTTGCAGCCGCGTTTTGCCATTTCCGGAAACAGCGCCGGGGCGATGGCGGCCATGTCGGCCGCTTTCGAGCCGGAGATGCCCGAGATCAGGTACATGGCGCCGATCAGCACATACGACAGGCCGCCGCGCACGTGGCCGAGTAAAGAAGCCAGAAAGCCGATCAAGCGCCGCGCCATGCCGGTCACCTCGATCAGCAGGCCAAGGAAGACGAACATCGGCACCGACAGCAGCACCAGGTGCGACATCCCCTCGCTCATGCGCCCCACCAGCACCACCAATGGCGTGGTGGTGGTGCAGGCCAGGTAGCTGAAGGTGGCCAGGCCGAAGGCAAAGGCGATCGGCACGCCGAGGAACACGCAGGCGGAAATGACGCCGACGAAAAAGATGACCAGATTCGCATTGCCCAGCTCCATCAGGGTCGGCTTGGCGAACAGCAGCACGACGGCGATGGCGGCGATGCCGAGAATGGCGGGAAGGGCGGCGCGCAAGCTGGCGACCAGGAACAGGCGCAGCACGGCGGTGACCAGCATCAGTACGGCCGCCACCGGCATGGCGGCGGCACGCCAGGCGCCGGAGATGTCCATGGCCGGCATCATCATGGCCGTCTCGTCGGCCAGGAATTCGTAGGAGGGGTGGATGATCATGGCCAGGAACACCACCGCGGCGCCCATGGCGAAAGCTTCCAGCACGGCGCGTTTTTCCGGGCCGGCTTTATTGACAAAGGTGGTCATGCGCATGTGTTCCCCGCGCCGCAGGGCGACCACGGAACCGAGCATGGCCAGCCACAGGAACAGCACGGACGCCAGTTCGTCCGACCAGGTCAGCGGGGCGTGCAGCAGGTAGCGGGCGACGATGCCGGCGAACAGCAGCACGACTTCGACGACGACCAGCGCCGCCGCGGCAAATTCGACCATGCTGCCGAGCCAGAAGTCGAGCCGGGCGATAAAGCGGGGTGGGGCGGCCGATGCGGACGAGCGCTGTCGCCCGGCCAGGTGTAGGGAGTCGTTCAGGGTGTTCATAGAGCCTCGCCAATGAAGGAGGAAACGCCGGGCCCGGCGCCAGCCTCAAGCAGGCGCCGGCGCCGGTGCTTTGATCAAACCAGCTTGCCGACGGCGCCTTCCAGCTGCGCCCACGCCTCGTCGCCGAACTTGGTCTTCCATTCCTGGTAAAACTTGGCCTGCTGGAGCGCCTGGCGGAACGGTTTCGGATCGGGGCGGTTGAACACCATGCCCTTGGCGGCCAGATCGGTTTGCAGCGAGACGGCCAGCTTTTCGCTGTCGCCGCGCTGGGCCATGGCAGCGGCGTCGAGGTGCTTCATGACGATCGCCCGCAGCGGCGCCGGCAGCGCCTCCATCGAGCGTTTATTTGCCACCATCCAGTAGCCGTCCCAGGTATGCCCGGTCATCGCGCAGTTTTTCTGCACCTCGTACAGTTTCGAGTTGTTGATCAGGGTGAGCGGATTTTCCTGGCCCTCGACCACCTTGGTCTGCAGCGCGCTGTACAGCTCATTGAAATTGATCGGCGTCGAGGCGGCGCCGAGCGACTTGAACAGCGACAGCAGCAGCGGGCTGACCGGCACGCGGATCTTCATGCCGGCCAAATCGGCCGGCACATTGATCGGCTTTTGCGCCGTGATGTGGCGAAAACCATTATCGAAGATCTTGTCGGTGACCACCAGGCCGGTCTTGGCAATATGGGTGCGCATGTAGTTGCCCAGGTTGCCATCCATCGCCTTCCATACCGAGGGGTAGTCGGGGAAGATGAAACCGACGCTGTTGAGGGACGCCATCGGCACCAGGTTGGCCAGCACCACGCCGGGCACCGTCAGAAAATCCATGCCGCCCGAGCGCACCTGGCCCAGCATGTCGGTGTCGGAGCCGAGTTGACCATTCGGGAAGATGCGGATGTTGACCTTGCCGCCGGTGTCCTTCTTGATCGCCTCGGCGGCTTCCGTCAGGCGTAAATAAATCGAGTGGCTGGCCTGGACGTTGGTGCCGACCTTGTAATTAAAAGTGCCCTGGGCGTGCGCCAGCGACGGCGCCCCGGCGATGGCGCCGAGCGTTGCCACGGCGGCCGAAGTCTGCATGAATTTGCGGCGGGTGATCGTCATGATCTGTCTCCTGAATGTTGTATGGGGCTGACATGATTGCCTGCTCCCTTGTTATGTTTTGTACTGCGGGTGATTTAATTGAACATGTCCGGCTGGGTGTTTTTCAGTTGATCCCAGATCGGCTGGAAGTGCAGCCAGCCGATGTATTCGCTGCCGACGTGTTCGCGGCTGTAGCGCGAGCGGTCGGGCGGCACCATCAGCGGCTTCAAGCCGGTCGCCTCGACCAGCATCTGCTGCTTGCAGCAGCGCTCGAGCGCGGCGAACCAGAAGGCGGCCGCTTCGATGCTGTGGCGGCTGGCGGTGAGCAGGCCGTGGTTCTGGTGGATCGCCGCCTTGACGCCCTTGAACCAGTCGCACACGGCCAGGCCGGCCGATTCTTCGACGGCCACCTGGCCCGCTTCGTCCTTGATCACCACGTGGTCCTCGAAAAACGCCGCCGCATCCTGGGAAATCGGATCGAGCGGGCGGCCGAGCGCCGCGAACGCGGTGCCGTATTCGGTGTGGGCGTGGCACATGGCGAGAATGTCGGGATGGGCTTCGTGCACCGCTGCGTGCAGCACGAAGCCGGCGCGGTTGAGGGCGTAATTTCCCTCGACGACCTGGCCTTTGTGATCAGCCAGGATCAGGTTCGACACTTTTACCTGCGAAAAGTGCACGCACATCGGATTGGTCCAGTACAGCTCCGGGTGCTCCGGATCGCGGATCGTCAGGTGGCCGGCAAAACCATAGTCGAATTTCTGCTGATCGAAAAAGCGGCAGGCGGCCACCAGGCGCTCCTTGCGGTGCTGGCGTTCCTCGGCGTGGGTGGCGAAGCGCGGCACCTCGGGGAAGATCAGGCCGGCCTGCTTTGGCTGGTAGATCGAGATCGATTGCTGGGCGGTGGCTTGGTCGATGGTGTCGGGCATGATGTCTCCTTCAATGGGAATAAATGATTTACAGGTCGAGCACCAGCAGCGCACTTTTTGCGCGCGAGACGCAGGCAGTAAGGTAACGCTGGTGTTCGTTGTCGTCGAGGATGTAGTCGTGATGCTCGACCTCCCCTTCGAGGTAGCCGATCTTGCAGGTGGCGCACAGGCCCGCTTCGCATGACGTCGGGATGAACACGCCGGCCGCGGTCAGCGCGGCGGCGATGCTGGTGTCGGGTCCGACGGCGATGTCGGCCCCGGTACTGGCGATGCGCACGATAAAACTGCCGGCGGGGATGTCGCTGACGGGCGCCGCCGGCGCCTTGAAATGTTCGCTGTGGACGGTGCCGGGCTGCCAGTGGCTGGACGCCTCGGCGCAGGCGTTCATGAATCCTGCCGGGCCGCAGTAATACAGGTGGGCGTCGTCGGCCTGTTGGCGCAGCAGGCCGGCAATGTCGAGACCTTGTTCCGGCCGGCCCTGGTCATAGTGGAAAAAACTGCTGCCGTGCCGCCACGGTCCCGCCAGCGTGTCCGCAAACGCGGCGGTCGACTTGTCGCGCGCGCAGTAGTGCAGGTCGAAGGGCACGCCGGCTTCGTCGAGGGCGTGCGCCATCGATTTGATTGGCGTGACGCCGATGCCGCCGGCCAGCAGGATCACTTTACCCAACTGCGTACCCGACTGGGCCAATTTAAAATGGTTGCGCGGGACGCTGACGGTGACGATGTCCTGCACGTGCAGGATGTCGTGCAGCGCCTTCGAGCCGCCGCGCCCCTTGTCGTCGCGCAGTACGGCGATGACATAGCGGTGGCGCTCGGAAGGCGGGTTGCACAGCGAGTACTGGCGCACCACGCCGTTCGGTAAATGGATATCGAGGTGCGAGCCGGCGTCGAACGGCGGCAATTCGGCGCCGTTCGGGTCGACCAGTTCGTACGAGTTGATACCGGCCGCTTCGAAACGGATCTGGCGCACCAGCAGGGACAGTGTGCCCGCGCCGGCCGCCGCCTGCGTTTCAGCTTGGGTGGTTTGCATGACGCTTCCCCTCATTCAAACAAACATGCTCAAGGCTGCACCGAGCGTTCCAGGGCGTCGAACTTTTCGCGCACGAAGGCGGCCCGCTCCTCCCCCTTCAGCGCTTCGCTTTCAGTCAGGATGGCGACGATCTGGCGCGACACGTGGCGGCGGTTGGCCACTTCCTGCTCGACGGTGGCGCCGACCGGAATCTCGAAGACGTTGCCCGAGCAGTAGCTGTTCGGCAAGCCATTCACGTCGCGCAACCACTGCGCGAAATTCTCCGGATTGGCCGCCGGGTTGGCGCCGCGCACGGCGTCGCGCAGCATTTTGCGGAACAGGAAAACGCCGGCGTCGAACTTGGTCGGATGCTCGAGCGCGTGCACGGCGATCGGGCGCTGGCTGATGATGGCTTCGTAGTCGCCCGGCGCGTACTGGGCATCCTTGTAGCCGGGGCGGGCGCGGTGGTCGGCGGGAATCGGCGGCAGGTCTTCCAGCTTGTAGTCGCCGAAACGCTCGGGACGGCGCATCGCCACTTGCCCTTCAAGGAAATCGATGGTTTCGTAGCCGACCATGCTCTTGTCGCCGATGCCGCGGGTGTCGATGCCGGGGCCCATCACGCGCCAGCCCAGCATCTTGCTGTTGACGTCATCGACCGGCACGGTCCAGCGCACGATGTGAAAGCGGCTGAACAGTTTTTTCTGCGAGCCGTCTTCCGAGGTGTAGGCGTGCAGGGACAGATTCGGCAGCACCTGGTGCTGTACGCGCACGAACAGGCGGTCCTTGTTGACCCGGCGCGCGCCCGCGCAGGCCAGGCCGCGGCCCTGGTGGATCGGGATGAACTGCATGTCCGGCGCCACTTCCATCGAGGCCGCGCCCACTTCGTCGAAGGTGGTGCCCTGGTACTTGCCGTTGACGACGTTCCTTGCCGAGTGCAGCGCGGTCGGGTGGAAATTGTCGGCGGCATTGTCCTGCACCTGCAGCCAGTTACAGTGCTGGAAGTTCGAGTACGCCACCAGTTCGTCGCCCTCGGCGACGGTGAAATTACCCTCCCATTCAGGGAACGGCGGCTCGTCTTCCGGCGGGCCCATGTAAGCGAACACCAGGCCGTTGCGCTCGAACGCTTTATAGGCGCCCTGCTTGATCGAGCAAGCGTATTTTTCGCCATCGGCTTCTTCGCCGACCGGGAAGGGCACGTGCAGGCAGGTGCCGTCGACGTCGAACACCATGCCGTGATAGCAGCACTTGATGCCGTGTTCCTGGATGGCGCCGTATTCGAGCGAGGCGCCGCGGTGCACGCAGTGGGCGTGCAGCAGGCCGATGGCGCCGGAACCGTCGCGGAAAGCGACCAGCTCCTCGCCGAGGATTTTGAGGAAGTGCGGGGTGTCGGTCAGCTCGATCGACATGCAGACCGGGTGCCAGAAGCGGCGCATGTACTCTCCCATCGGCGTGCCGGGGCCAACCTCGGTCAGCTCCGGATCGTGGCCCGGGGTTTTATTGGTGTAGTAGCCGCCGTAGGGGATCAGCTTTTTGACGACGTTGGCCTGGCCTGCGCCCGGGGTCTGCGCGCCGATGTTCTTGTCTCTGGTGTTCATGCTCACTCCAAGTTTGCGATGTCTTTGATATGTCGAATACGGAACTCTGTATACAAAGCAAATGAGCAAAAATTTTTTTGGGTTTTGCCGGCAAGCCGCTGTCGTGGAGCGCCGTGAATGCCGTGTGTACTCTGTATACAGAGTTCATTCTTCGCGCGTTTGCCAGTGAAGTCAAGCGCTAAATGCGCGATTTCCGTGCGGCGGTGCGGCATTTTTGCGCATACAATCATCACGTCGATGGCAATCTTGCTGTCAGCGCATGCTACACTTGCTCTGTATACAGTATCCAATGGAGCGGCAAATGATCCCCACACTCACCAGAATTCAGGTACGTCCGGACTTTGTCGACGAAGTCTATAAGTCGCTGCTCGACGCCATCAGCGATGGCTCGCTGGCGCCGGGCGTGCGCATCACCCAGGAAGAGATCGCCGAGCAGCTGAAGGTATCGCGCTCGCCCGTGCTGCAAGCCTTGCGGCTGCTGAAAAAGGATGGGCTGGTGATCGACGCCCCCGGCCGCGGGGTGTTGATCGCGCCGCTCGATCCGGAATGGATCGGCCACCTGTACCAGGTGCGCGGCACGCTCGACAGCCTGGCCGCGCGCCTGGCCGCCGAACACAGACACGACATCGGCAAGGAGGTCATCGCCGCCGGCCGCAAGGCGGCCAGGGGCAAGGATGTCAAGGCCATGATCGACGCCGACATCGCCTTTCATACGGCGATCTACCGCGCCTCGGGCAATCCGCTGATCCTCGAGACCACCCAGCTGCACTGGGTGCACCTGCGCCGCGTGATGGGCGCGGTGCTGCAGTCGGCCCGTCAACGCGAAGCGATCTGGGACGAGCACGAGGCGATTGCCAAGGCGATCGCGGCGGGAGATGTGGAAAAGGCGGTGGCGCTGACCGAAGGGCATGCCACCATCGCCCGGCAAAATCTGATCGCGCGGCTGGGGGAGGTCATGAATGCGCCGCTTGAAACTGTAAAAACCCGCCGCAGCCAATAGCTGTCAGCTGTCAGCTGTCAGCTCAGCTGTAATCCCTGGAGTCCTCGATCACCTTGCCATCGTCGGTCAGGCTGCCAGGGGCGACGCACACCACCTCGCCTCGTAACTTCGTCACATCGCGGATCGACGCCACGATGGCCGCCGTTTGCGCCGCATCGAACGGCTGCTGCGCCTCGCAGTGAAGCGTCATCACATCATTTGCCATGCGTCCCGTCACCACCAGCCGCGCTTTCAAAATGGCCGGATGGCGCCGGGCGATATCGGTCACCTGGGCCGGGTGGACGAACATGGCGCGCACCTTGGTGGTCTGGTCGGCGCGGCCGAGCCAGCCGCGTATTCTCTGGTTGGTGCGGCCGCACGGCGACGGCGGCGCGCCGATCAGCATGGCCGACATGTCGCCGGTGGCGAAGCGGATCAGGGGGTAATCCATGTTGAGCAGGGTGACCACCACTTCGCCGATGTCGCCCGGCGCCACCGGCTCGCCGGTGCCGGGGCGGACGATTTCGACGATCACGTCTTCGTCGACAATCATGCCGGGGTTGAGGCGGCCGTCACTGGCCGTTTCGTAGGCAACGCTGCCCATGTCGGCCGAAGCGTAGGTTTGCAGCACATGCGGCACGCCGTTTTCGACGAACCAGCTGCGCAGGGATTCGGGCAGCGCTTCGGCGCCCATCAGCGCGTGCTTGACGCTGCTGATGTCGGCGTTCATCTCTTTCGCCTTTTCGATGATGATGCGTAAAAACGAGGGAGTGCCGATGTAGGTGTCCGGGCGCAGGTCCGCCATCGCCTGCACCTGCATTTCGGTCTGGCCGGCGCCGGCCGGGATCACCGTGCAGCCGATGCGGGCGGCGCCGCCTTCGACCATGAAGGCGGCCGGGGTGAAGTGATAGGAAAAACAGTTCTGCAGCAGGCCGCCGGCGCGCACGCCGGCGGCGTACATGGGCCGGGAAAAGCGCCACCAGTCCAGCCCGTGGCCCTCGGGATCGTAGATCGGCCCGGGCGAGACGTAGATGTGGCGTAGCGCGCCGGGCGCCGTCGCCGCCAGGCCGCCGAAGGGCAGCGCGGCGCGCTGCAGTTCTTTCAGCTGCGATTTGCGGGTCACGGGCAAGGCCGCCAGCGCCTGGCGGCTGGCGATGCCGGCGGCGTCGACGCCATCGAGAATGCGCGCCCAGCCCGGCGCCTGCTGTGCGCGCGCCACCAGCTGCGGCAGGCGCGCCATCAAGTCGCGCTCACGCTCGGCGGGGTCGCGCGTTTCGAGATGGTCAAGGGTGATGCTCATGCGGTGTCTCCGGGACGCGTGTGGTGTAAAAGATCATCTGGATATATGGGACGGCGCGCGGGGTCGATGCCGCCTTACGCCAGCCAGCGTTTACGGCGGCGGTAAAACTTCATGTCTCTGAAACTGGTGCGGCCGGCGCCGGACACGCCAAGATAAAACTCCTTGACGTCTTCGTTGGCGGCCAGCTCGGCGGCCGCGCCTTCCATCACCACCCGGCCGTTTTCGAGGATGTAGCCGAAGTCGGCGTAGCGCAGCGCCACCGTGGTGTTCTGCTCGGCCAGCAGGAACGAGACGCCTTCCCTGGCGTTCAAATCCTTGACGATGTCGAAGATCTCTTCGACGATCTGCGGGGCGATGCCCATCGACGGCTCGTCGAGCAGGATCATGGATGGCCGCGCCATCAGCGCGCGGCCGATGGCGCACATCTGTTGCTCGCCGCCGGAGGTGTAGCCGGCCTGGCTGTTCCGTCTCTCTTTCAAGCGCGGGAAGTAGGTGTAGACAGCGTCGAGCGAGGCCTTTTGATCGGCGCGCGAGTCGCTCCTGGTGTAGGCGCCGGTCAGCAGGTTTTCCTCGATGGTCAGATGGCCGAAGCAGTGGCGCCCTTCCATCACTTGCGACAGGCCGCGCTTGACCAGCGCACTGGGGGTGAGCTGGTCG
>JAQGNM010000196.1 GCA_028291845.1 Massilia sp.
CGGAGGATCTGGTCTCGATGGCCGACTGGCTGCTGGAGAATTTCGAGCTTGCGCAGACCGCGCCGGCGGCGGCGCTGGAGGTGCCGCCGCCGACGCCGGCGGCGGATTGCACTCCCTCAGGCGCGCAGCTTGTAGCCGGTTTTAAAAATCCACCAGATCGCCAGCATGCAGATGGCCAGGAAGGCCAGGCCCATGGCGACGCTGACGCCGATGCTGACATCGGCGACGCCATAAAAACTCCAGCGGAAGCCGCTGATCAGGTACACCACCGGATTGAACAGGGCGACTTTCTGCCACAGCGGCGGCAGCATGCTCAGGGAGTAAAAGCTGCCGCCCAAAAACGACAGCGGCGTGATCACCAGCATCGGCACGATCTGCACCTTTTCAAAGCCGTCGGCCCAGATGCCGATAATGAAGCCGAGCAGGCTGAAGGCAATCGCCGTCAATACCATGAACAGCATCATCCAGACCGGATGGGCGATGTGGAATTCGACGAAGCAGCGCGCGGTGATCAAGATCAAAATGCCGAGAATGACCGATTTGCTGGCCGCCGCCCCCACGTAGCCGAGCACGATTTCAATGGCCGATACCGGCGCCGATAAAATCTCGTAAATGGTGCCGGAGAACTTCGGCATGTAGATGCCGAAAGAGGCATTGGCCACGCTTTGCGTCATCAGGGACATCATGATCAGGCCGGGCACGATAAAAGCGCCGTACCGCACGCCGTCGACTTCGACCATGCGCGAGCCGATGGCGGCGCCGAACACGACAAAATACAGCGACGTGGAAATTACCGGCGAAGCGATACTTTGCATCAGGGTGCGCCAGGTGCGCGCCATTTCAAACTGGTAGAGGGCGCGGATGGCGTAGATATTCATGTTCATTGGTGGGCCTCGACCAGGTTGACGAAGATCTCTTCCAGCGAGCTTTGCTTCGATTGCAGATCCTTGAAATCGATCTGGTGTTCGCCCAGGCGGCGAAACAGCTCGGTGATGCCGGTGTCAAGGCCGGAGGCATCGAAGGTGTACACCAGTTCGGTGCCGTCCGGCGACAAGGCCAGCGCGTCGTCGGCCAGCGCGGCGGGAATCGCCGCCAGCGGACGCTGCAGGTGCAAGGTCAGCTGCTTCTTGCCCAGTTTGTGCATCAATACTTTTTTATCTTCCACCAGGATGATCTCTCCCTTGCGGATGACGCCGATGCGGTCGGCCATCTCCTCGGCTTCCTCGATGTAGTGGGTGGTGAGGATGATGGTCACGCCTTGCTCGCGCAAGCCGCGCACCATGTCCCACATATCGCGCCGCAATACCACGTCGACGCCGGCGGTGGGCTCGTCGAGGAACAGGATCTGCGGCTCGTGCGAGAGCGCCTTGGCGATCATCACGCGCCGCTTCATACCGCCCGACAAGGTCATGATGCGCGAATCGCGCTTGTCCCACAGCGACAACTGGCGCAGCAGCTTTTCGATATGCGCCGGATTGGGCGCCTTGCCGAAAATCCCGCGGCTCAAGGCCACCGTGGCGCGCACCGATTCAAAGGCGTCGGTGGCCAGCTCCTGCGGCACCAGCCCGATCTTGCTGCGCGCGGCGCGGTAATCCTTGGTGATATCGTGGCCATCGGCCAGCACGGTGCCGCTGCTTGGGTTGATGATGCCGCAGATGGTGTTGATCAGGGTGGTCTTGCCGGCGCCATTGGGGCCGAGCAGGGCGAAGATTTCGCCCTTGCGGATATCGAGATCGATCGATTTCAAGGCCTGGTGGCCTGATTCGTAGATTTTACTTAACTGCTTGACTGAGATGATCGGTGACATGCGAACTCGCCTGGGTGGGGAGGTCGAGTATAGACGATGTGGAAAGAAGGGGGACTGGCACAAGCGAAGCGCAGATGCCTGTCCCATTGTGTGACCATAAGCAAACTTACTTTTTGAGTTGCAGGCGGCACCTAGAATGGGACAGGCACCTTCGGCGCCAGTCCCCCTGCTGCCCCCGCCAACTAGGCCGCGGCGCGGTTGTCGCTCAACGCCAGCTGCCGGTTCACCGCCGACAACACCGCCTTGAACGACGCGGTAACGATATTGCTGTCGATGCCCGCGCCGAACAGTGTCGGGCCGTTGGCCAAACGCAGCTCGACATAGCACGCCGCGCGCGCATTGGCGCCGGAGCCGATCGAGTGCTCGTGGTAATCCATCAGCTTGATATCGAGGCCGAGCGCATCGACAAAGGCGTCGATCGGGCCGTTGCCGCCGCCCTTGCGGGCAATCGCGGCGCCGTTTTCAAGCAATCCGACCTCGATCTGCACCGGCTCGGCGTTGTTGGTGTCCTCCACCATTTTGTGGGAGGTGTAGGCGAACGGCGTGGTCTGCTCGAAATACTCGCGCTTGAAAATGTCGTGGATGTCGGCGGCAGCCACTTCGCGGCCGCTGGCGTCGGCCACTTTTTGCACGGCGCGCGAAAATTCGATTTGCAGGCGGCGCGGCAATTGCAAGCCGAATTCCTGTTCCAGCAAATACGCCATGCCGCCCTTGCCGGACTGGCTGTTGACGCGGATGACGGCGTCGTAGCTGCGGCCCAGGTCGGCCGGGTCGATCGGCAAATACGGCACTTCCCACAGCGCGTCCGGCTTTTGCTGGGCAAAGCCCTTCTTGATCGCATCCTGGTGCGAACCGGAGAAGGCGGTGAATACCAGGTCGCCCACATACGGGTGGCGCGGGTGCACCGGCAACTGGTTGCATTCTTCTACCACCTGGCGAACTGCGTCGATATCGGAAAAATCCAGGCCAGGGTGCACGCCCTGGGTATATAAATTCATCGCCAGGGTCACCAGGTCGACGTTGCCGGTGCGTTCGCCATTGCCGAACAGGCAGCCTTCGACCCGGTCGGCGCCGGCCATCACCGC
>JAQGNM010000205.1 GCA_028291845.1 Massilia sp.
GGCGGCGGCGCGGCCGATCTGTTCGATCGACAGGCCGAGCACGGGCACGGCGGCGGCGTCGATGCCGCCGTCGACGTCGGCGTTGCCGTCGGTGTCCTCATATTCGAGCAGGCGTTTCCATGCTTCCGGCATGTAGAACGCCACCATCATGCGCCCCAGCGCATGCAGCATCGAGCACACCACCGCTTCTTCCGGTGTGGGCACGGCCGCGCCGAGCGCCACCTGGTGCGCCACCATCCCGGCCAGCACGGCTTTTTCCATCTCGACGTGGGCGATCGAGGGATCGTCGACGTTGCTGGAGAGCTCCTCGACCAGCTTCAGGCCAAGCGCCAGGTGGCCGATGGCGTCGGTGCCGATCACCATGATGGCGCGGGTGACCGTGTTGACTCTCTGGCCGAATGCCGCATACATGCTGCTGTTGGCGAGCCTGAGCACCTTTTGCGTCAGCACCGGATCGGTCAGTACGGTTTGCGCCATGTTGAAATCGTCGGCTTCCTCGCCGCGCACGGCGCCGAGGATGGCGCCGATGGCGCGCGCAAAGCCGGGCATGTCGCCCTGGCGGCGTACCCGTTCCCACAGCAGGGCGAGGGTGGCGTTGCCGTCCACCGGCGGCTGCGTGACGATGGCGGAAGCCGGCATCGGCGGCGGCGATCTGGTCATGGCGCTTCCTTGGGTGTGTCGACTGCATGGGTGGCAGGGGACGGCTGCGACGGCGGCAGGAAGGCCGCGTACATGTCTTCCTTGAGCGCCGCCATCGCCACCTGCGCCGTCATCGGCTTGCCGGTCAGGTAACCCTGGATGTACTGGCAGCCGCGCGCCTCGAGGAAGGCCAGCTGTGCTTCCGTTTCGACGCCTTCGGCCACTACCGACAACTGCAGGTGCTTGGCCAGATCCAGCACGGCGTTGCAGATGGCGGCGTCCTTTTCGGAGGCCGGCAAGTCCTTCACAAAAGCGCGGTCGACCTTCAATACCGAGATGGGAAAGCGCTTCAGATACGCCAGCGAGGAGTAGCCGGTGCCGAAGTCGTCGATGGCGATGCGGGCGCGCCGTTCGGCCATGCGGGTCAGGATGGTTTCGGCGTGGGCCGGATCGATCATCAGGGTGCCCTCGGTGATCTCCAGTACCAGCTGCTCGCCGCGCAGCCCGGAGAACGCCAGGGCGTCGTCGAGCACCGTCAGGAATTTATCGCTGCGGAACTGGCGCGGGCTGATATTGACGGAGATGTACAGCGCGCGCCTGGCCACCTGCTCGAATTGCTTCAACTGCACGCAGGCCGCTTTCAATGCCCAGGCGCCCAGCAGGTTGATCAGGCCATTGGTTTCGGCGATCGGGATAAAACGGGCCGGCGGCACCATGCCCAGGGTCGGATGCTTCCAGCGCATCAGCGTTTCGAAGCCCTGGATCTGGCGCGTGCGGGTATCGACGATCGGCTGGTAGTACAGCTGGAATTCGCCTTCGCGCACGGCGCGGAACATCGCCGCTTCCAGCGAAATGTCGTGCAGCGGCGGCCCGCTCTGGCGCTCGCTGTAGACCACGCAGCGCGATTTGCCGGTGTCCTTGGCGTGCGACATGGCGGCGTCGGCGAGCGCCACCAGGCGCACCTCGTCCTCGGCGTGCTGCGGGTAGATCGCCACGCCGATCGAGGCGCCGATGTACACCGTGTGATGGTCGATCTCGAAGGGCGCCTGCAAGGTCGCCAGCAGGCGCCCCGTCACCAGCTTGATTTGCGCCTCGGTGTAGGTGCCCGGCAGCACCGCGACGAATTCGTCGCCGCCGACCCGCGCCAGGGTGTCGCTGTCGCGCAGCGTCTTGCGCAGGCGCTCGGCGGCCATGCGCAGCACGGCGTCGCCGGCCGGCAGGCCGAGGCCGTCGTTGACTTTTTTAAAGGCGTCCAGGCCGATCGTGGCCACCGAAAAATCCTGGCCCGAGCGGCGCGCGTGCGAAATCACCATGCGGATGCGGTCCGACAGCAGCAGGCGGTTGGGCAGGTCGGTCAGGGTATCGTGGGTGGCCATGTGGCGCAGATGCGCCTCGGTGGCCTGCTGCTGCGTGATGTCGCGTCCCACCGCCAGCAGCTCGGCGCCGCCGGACGGCCCGGTGAAGCGCGCGATGCGCAGCTCGAACCAGGGCGTGGCGCCATGCTCGCGCAGGCGCACATTGACCACCGTGTGCTCGGCGCCGGCGCCGGCCGCGCTGGCGGCGGCGACCGCCGCTTCGATTTGCGGCTGATCGGCGTCGATGCCCAGTGTCGAGATGGCGATGCCGTCGAGCGGACGGCCCTGGCCGAAGCGGCGCAGGGCGCGCAGGCTGGCATGCACGATGCGGCCGTCCGGGTCGAGGCGGAACACGGCGTCGCCGGCCGCTTCCATCAGCTGGTCGAGCTCATGGTGCAGGCCGGGCTGCGGCATCAAGGGAGACATGGAGCGCATCGCAAGTTCGTTCTTTCAGACGGTGGACAGCGGATTACGGAAAACGGCGGCAAGAGACGAAAAAACAGCGATTCAGGGTGATGCAAAGCTGCGAAATCATGTGGAACGTGTCGGCACGCATGCGATGCGCCGCGCGTCATTGGATAAAATAATATGAAATGTATCACCGAATAATGCTCTAGCGCATCATAACGCGAAAAAATTGCCCGTGGGCACGTTCGTTTGATCGGCGACAGTTGTAAATCGGTCGATCGGGCCACGACTTGGCGCGATGGCAAGGGACGATCTTGTACTAATAATATTGAACGTGGCCGGGCAGGCAGGCGGTGCTTGCCAAACCACTACCGCCGCCGCACACTGGGGTGCCACCACGGCTGTGCGTCCGCGGCTGGGCCGATTTTTACGCTTGGCTTGACTGTTAATTTACTTTACCGCGCGGGATTTGCTCATGCAGGCTTTCGACACCCATGAAGTTTTCAACCAGGCGCCGCCTTTTGCCGACGTCAACCTGTACGCCTGCGACAGCGCGTTGCGCGAAGCGGTGCTGCGCGAGGGGGGTGGCTGGGCCGATGCGGCGCTGACCCGACTGGGCGCCGAGCTTGGCCGCGCCGCGGTGCTCGACCTGGGCCGCCAGGCCAATGTCGATCCGCCGCGCCTGCACAGTTTCGACCGCGCCGGCCGGCGCATCGATGCGCTCGAATTCCACCCGTCCTGGCACCGTTTGATGACGATGATGATCGAAGCGGGCGTGCACGCCGCGCCGTGGCAGGCGCCGGGGCCGGGCGCCCAGGTGGCGCGCGCGGCCGCCTTTCTGCTGTTCGGCCAGGTGGAGAATGGCGCCCAGTGCCCCGTCACCATGACCTACGCCTCGATGCCGGCGCTGGCCAGGCCGGGCGCGCTGGCGCCAGAGCTGGCGGCGCGCTGGCTGCCGAAAATCCTGTCGAACCAGTACGATCCGCGCCCTTTGCCGATCGACGCCAAGCACGGCGCCCTGATCGGCATGGGCATGACCGAAAAACAAGGCGGCACCGATGTGCGCGCCAATACCACCAGCGCCACCGCCTGGCCGGAGCAGGGCGCCGACGCCTGGCGCATCGTCGGCCACAAATGGTTTTTTTCGGCGCCGCAGGCCGACGCCCACCTGGTGCTGGCGCAAGTCGAAGAGGTGGGATTGGGCTGTTTTCTGGTGCCGCGCTTTCTCGACGACGGCAGCCACAACGCCGTCAAGGTGCAGCGGCTGAAGGACAAGCTGGGCAACCGTTCGAACGCGTCGTCGGAGGTCGAGTTCACCGGCGCCCTCGGCTACGCGGTCGGCGCGCCGGGCCGCGGCATTCCCACCATCCTCGAAATGGCCGGCTACACGCGGCTCGACTGCGTCACCGGCAGCGCCGCCATCATGCGCGCGGCGCTGACCCATGCGCTGCACCATGCGCGCGGACGCGCCGTGTTCGGCCGCGCGCTCGACCAGCAGCCGCTGATGCAAAACGTGCTGGCCGACCTGGCGCTCGAATCGGAGGCCGCCACCGCGTTTGCGCTGCGTCTGGCGCGCTGCTTCGACAGCGCGCTCGAGGAAGAGGCGCTGCTGGCGCGCGTGCTCACGCCGGCCGGCAAATACTGGGTGTGCAAGCGCGCCGTTACCCTGTGCGGCGAGGCGATGGAAGTGATGGGCGGTAATGGCTACGTCGAGGACGGCCCGCTGGCGCGCCTGTACCGCGAGGCCCCGGTCAACTCGATCTGGGAAGGTTCCGGCAACGTCATGTGCCTCGACGTGCTGCGCGCGCTCTCGCGCAGTCCGGCGGCGCGCGACGCGCTGGAGGCCGAGCTGCGGGTGACGGGGCAGGGCGCGGAACTAACCATGTACACCGCATTCGCCCAGGCGCTGGTGGCCGACCTCGATGGCGGCGGCCCCAATATGGGCAAGGTTGACGAGTACGGCGCGCGCCGGCTGGCCGAGCGCATCGTGCTGGCAGTACAGGCGGCCCTGCTGCTGCGCCATGCGCCGCCGTTGGTGGCCGGCGCCTTCGTGCGCTCGCGCCTGGATGCCGGCGGCCCAGGCGGCGCCTTCGGCCGCCTGCCGCACGGGGTCGACTGCGCGGCGATCCTGCGGCGCGCGCTTATAAACGATGGTGATATGGGAAGCTGAACAATCGAGCGGTGGATATTTCTTTGCCAAAATGCGGACAATCCGGGCAAGGGCTGGGATAATGCCGCACAGCCAAAAATTATCATTGAATGCATCCATGAACCAAGACCCACGCTTTCCGAATCTCTTTATCCTCAGCCACCCGCTGATCCAGCACAAGCTGTCGCACATGCGCGAGCGCGACACCTCGACCCGCACCTTCCGCGAGCTGCTCAAGGAAATCACCCTGTTGATGGGTTACGAGATTACCCGCGACCTGCCGCTGACCACCCGCACCATCGAAACCCCGCTGGTGACGATCGACGCGCCGGTAATCGCCGGCAAGAAGCTGGCGATCGTGCCGATCCTGCGCGCCGGCATCGGAATGAGCGACGGCTTGCTGGAACTGGTGCCGTCGGCCCGTGTGGGCCATATCGGCGTGTTCCGCGACCCGGACACCCACAAGCCGGTCGAATACATGGTGCGCCTGCCCGATACCGCCGACCGCATTTTCATCCTGTGCGATCCGATGGTAGCCACCGGCAATTCGGCGGTGCATGCGGTCGACGTGCTGAAAAAGCGCGGCGTCAGCGACGACCAGATCATTTTCCTTGCCCTGGTTGCCGCACCCGAGGGCGTGCAGGTGTTCCAGAACTCGCACCCTGGTGTCAAGCTCTACGTCGCCTCGCTCGACTCGCACCTGAACGATCATGACTACATCGTGCCGGGCCTTGGCGATGCGGGCGACCGCATCTTCGGCACCAAGTAAGCCGGTGCCGATCGCGCATATTCCCGACAGCGTGGCGCCACCCGTCGACCAGCAGTTCTTCGAACGCCTGCGCCAGATGAACGACAAGTTCGCCGCCGGCGTGCCGGCCACCCTGGCGCGCCTGCGCGAACTGCGCCGCGCCTTCGACGCCGCCGCGCCCGACCCGGCGCTGGCGGCCGAACTGCAGCAGGTGCTGCACACGGTTGCCGGTTCGGCAGCCACCTTCGGTTTTCGCACCTTCGGCGCCCAGGCGCGCGTGCTGGAGCAGCGCCTGCGGGTGCTGCAGGCGTTCGACGCGGTCGGCAAGGCGGAGTGGGACAGCTGGTTGCGCAGCCTCGATCATTACCTGACCTGGGCGCACAGCGATGCGCGCGCGGACCAGTTTCCGGACGAGAGTGGTCAGGAAGACATTTGATCTAGCGCAAACTCGGTGCCGGACCAAGCCTCTATATTGACCCATGCCGCCGCGCGACGGGGCTCCAGAAAAGTTGAAGTTTGGAATTTAAAGGCTGAGCTGGAGTTTAATTTTGCGGAACACGTGTTTTTTGTGGTTTATTCGGTATAATACGGGATCGTTGGATTCGAGGTAGTAGTGCAGTCTGTCTGTCATTTCTTTCTTGCTTCTTCAAACGATCTAAACGGGCGCAAGCCCAACTTAACTGAAATAGGAAATTGTAATGGCAACTGGCATCGTAAAATGGTTCAATGATTCGAAGGGTTTTGGCTTTATCACTCCTGATGAAGGCGGCGAAGATCTGTTCGCTCACTTCTCGGCGATTCAGTCGAACGGCTTCAAATCGCTGCAAGAGAACCAGCGCGTCTCTTTCGAAGTTACCGCCGGCCCTAAAGGCAAGCAAGCTTCGAACATTCAGGCTATCTAATAGTTAGCAACTGAAGCAACGAACAAAAATCCTCGGCTTCCGGGGATTTTTTTTCGCCGATGATTATGCAAGATTTCGCATAACTTATTCCGCTACTCCGCTATTCCGCTATTCCGCGCGCCAGTAGTCCGGCTGCGTGTAGGTGTGCCGCAAAAAGTCAACGAACGCCCTGATTCGCAGCGGCAGATGGCGCCTCTGCGCAAACACCGCATATATATCGTTGCCGGGCGCCGCATGCTGGTCCAATACCGTGCGCAGCCGTCCGGCACGCAATTCGGGTCCGACTTCCCACATCGAACGCCACGCCAGGCCCTTGCCGGCCAGCGCCCAGTTGTGCAGCACTTCGCCGTCATTGCACTGCATGTTGCCGCCGACCTTGATCGTCACCGCCTTGCCATTGTCCATGAAGGTCCAGCCGCGCTGGCTGCCTTCGCTGGAAATGGACAGGCAGTTATGGCGCGCCAGATCGTCCAGCACCAGCGGGGTGCCGTAGCGTTTGAAATAGGCGGGCGAACCGACCAGCACGCGCTGGTTGTCGGCCAGCTTGACGCCCACCAG
>JAQGNM010000231.1 GCA_028291845.1 Massilia sp.
CACCGGCCGCTGTTGATTTCGGCCGTGCGAATGGTCGTGCAACTTTTGCTGGTCGGCCTGGCGCTGCGCTGGCTGTTCGCGTCGCAGTCGCTCACGCTGACGCTTGTCGTGGCGATGCTGATGCTAGCCGCCACGGTACGCGAAGTAGCGTCCCGTCCCAAGCAGCGGCTCACTGCTTGGGGCAACTACCGGATTGCCGCGATGGTGGTGGCCGGATCGAGCATCGCCACGGTCTTGCTGGCGTTGACAACGGCAATCCGGCCGGAGCCATGGCACGACCCACGGTATGCCATTCCCCTGCTCGGCATCGTGCTGGGCAGCGTGCTCAATTCAGCCAGCATCGCGCTGGACTCTTTCATGAGCGAGGTCGTGAGCAGGCGCAACCATATAGAAGCGCGGCTGGCGCTGGGAGCACGCTTGCACGAAGCCCTGGCGCCACTGATGCGCGATGCAGTTCGCAGGGGACTGATCCCGGTGATCAACCAGATGGCGGCGGCCGGCATCATTACCTTGCCCGGCATAATGACCGGGCAACTGCTTGCTGGAATGGATCCGATCGATGCAGTAAAGTACCAGATTTTGTTGCTGTTCCTGCTCGCCGGCAGCAGCGGTTTGGCGTCCGGGGGCGTCGTCTGGCTGGCCGGCAGAGCGCTCGGCGATACGCGAGACCGGCTGCGGCTGGACCGAATTGTTCGTCAGGTGTGAGCGCTGGCCGGCGTTGGCCGCGATTGGCGTTGTCAAATCATAAGCGGATCAGGTTTGATATTTATCAAGCGCGATCATTCCCGGTATCCGAGGGCGGTTGCGGATATCAAATTCATGTCATGCTGACTCCGTTGTAGCGCAATTCCGGCAAATTTTCGTGGTGAAAGATTCCCGCATCGACACGAACAACTTCCATCCTGAGCCACCATGCTGACTTGGAACACCAACATATTTATACTGGGAGCAATTGGCGCATTCGCCCCGGAGGTGGTCAGGCTATGGACATTGCGCCTCGACGCGCTTCCCTTTGCATGGTCGACCCGTTACATGGCGGCGTCGATTCTCATGTGTATACTCGGCGGCATCGTCGCCTTAACCTTGGCGCCAGATATGCCATGGAAATCCCTGCATGCCGGCATCACAACACCCATCCTGATCTCGGCAGCCGGCCGGCGGCTTCCCAAGCCGAGGCCTGTACAACTGAAAAGTGCCCGGGTCGCGCAAAGCGCTAACGTCGCGGCGCCTGAGGACAAACCAGGCCCATCCGGCCCTCTGCTGCGTCCTTCCCTGCAGCTTTTTTTCAAGGCCCTATAGAACAACAGGTGCAACGTGGCGCGGACCGATCTTCCAGGCGACAAGGAACAGACGCGCGGTAAAACGGCCCTTCTATGCCGACCACAGCAAATGCGCGAAGCCGCCGTGGCCCTTTCTTGCTGCCGGGCGACCGACCCGCCTGTCCTGCTGGTCCTGCCCGAGCCTCCCGAACCCGAGGAAGAATACGGCAAGACCTATGAACGATTCATCGCATGCAGCCAGATGCGCAGGGAGTTGCTGGGACGGCTCGTCCTCGAGGTATTCGATTCCGACACCGAGCGGATGCAACTGGAACAGGCGATCCGCGATTCGCTTCCGGAAGAAAAAGCACTGCAACAACGGCTCGATCCATACCGGGCGTGGTTCCGGCGCTACCGGCGGCTGTTCGACGTCATATCTGCGAATAAACTGGAGCGCGTGCTCTGCCTCGCCGAACTGCCATGGGCCGAACTGCAGCCCATGGCCACCGGAGGCGCAATGCGCGCGCGGGGCGAACGGACAAGGCTGTTGCCGGATGCATGCCTGTCGGCCTGGCGAAAGCCGCCTGGCTGCGCACAGCCCTGCTGCCTCGAAAACCAGCCCTGTGCGGCCTGTTGCGATCACCTGGCCGATACCGCATGGCGGTTCTTTCATGGCGACACTGCAATTCCTGCGCATCGACAACCATGGATCGACAACGATGTGGTGGCGCTGTTGCCGGAACTATTACGCGCCTTGCGTCTTGGCGTCCCATTGCAAATAGTCCGCGCGCCATCGAATGATTACCGTCAGGTCGGATTTGAACCCGAGCCGAGCGGATCGGGGCCGGATCACCTCCCGCCCGAAGCGGTGCTTGTCGAGGTGGAAAACGATGCGTCCCTGCTGCTGGCCGTGCTGTATGCGCACAAGCATCATGCCCGCCTCGTCTGCTTCGCTGCGCCCGATCCAACGGCCATGCAGGATGCCCTGCGGCGCGCCGAGCAGTTTCAACAGGACCGTGCAACGGCCAGATCAAAAGGGAATTTCGGCCCGCCAATTGGCGTCCATCTCCTGGCCAAGGGGCGAGCATGGTTGGACAAGATACGCTATCCACCGCTGGCCGACCTGGAACAATGCGTCGCGCGCGCCGTTCCGGCCGCAGCCGTGGAGCATGTCGGCGCGGCACCGCTGACTGCGATTACCCGCGGCACGCCGTATCATTTTGTACGCCACGGCGCCATCGACTGGCGGCGCAAGCCAATCGGGCATGTGATGGGCGAGCCCTACCTGATCCTGCAGCGCGAACTGCACCGCCAGCCGCAGCCGGATGTTGCGGCGCTCGACGTGCTGTTCGATCCGGGCGCTTTTCCCGACGAGACGCTTGGCATTGCCAAGGCACTGGCCGGGCGCCCTGCCCCGCCGATTTTCCTGACCGGTGACGCCAGCAATGCCGATGCCTTGCGCGATCTGTGCCGGCTGCTGCCTGTCGAACTGATTTACCTGAATTCGCATGGAACCCACGAAGGCGTCGAACTGGCGCACGGACTGGTGCCGCGCGTGAAAATTGGCCAGTCCCTGTTCGTCAACGACTTCATGAACACCGTGGTCATCAACAATTCATGCCTCTCATGGCAGGGAATGGGCCAGGAGTTCGTGCGCTGCGGGGCCGGTGCGTACGTGGGCACCCTGTGGAGTGTCGATGCGCACGAGGCGGCGACGTACGCGGCGCGCGTCGTGGCGCGGTTGACCGGCAACACGCCGGTTGCCTCAGCCGTTGCGAGCGAACGCGACGCAGGCATGACGGCAGCCGCTTACATCATGGTGGGAACTTTGAGGGCGCATCTGCCGCAGCGGGCACAAGCGCACAACCTTGCCGCACCGCTTGAACTGGCTGCCGCGCTGTTCGACGCGGCACATGATTTCGCCAGCCGCCAGGAATTCCCCCATTTGCCCGCGTTGCAACTACTGGTCGAGCAATTTACCAGGTACGCCGACGATTTTGTCGCTGGTGCCAGCCAGAGTGCAAATCCTGCACTGCACATTGCGCTGGCCGCGGCGCTGATGAAAAAAAGTAATTTGCTGTTGCAGCTCTCGACGCACCGTCATTTGGCCGCGGCCGACGCGCTGCTGGCGCGTGCGCAGGCCCTGTGCACATCCCAGGCAGCGCCGGCCGCAGACGCGGCCGGTCTGAAAACGCTGAAGATCGATATCGCCCGCCTCCAGGCGCGCGTGGCGGGAGCCCGTAACAGTCCGGACAAGGTCCGCGAGATTTATGCAAGGTTCGACTCGATGGCCGACGATGAGCCTGGCCATGGCGCGGTGTTTGCCGAGATGAGCGATTTTTTCAAGCGCCGCGGGGATTTGGAACAAGCGCTACGGCTTGCGCAGCGGGCCGTCACTGCGGCGTCTCATGAGCGCGACAGCAGCGAACGGATGCGCGCCACTGCGCTGAGCCTGGGGCGTCTCGTTCAACTGCGCATCAAATTCAAGCAACTCGATCAGGCAAAGGTGGATGCCAAACGGGGCCTTGCCCTTGCCGTACAACTCGATGACGAATATGAACAGTTCGAATATTCATCCGACCTGGGCAGGATCGCTCTGATGGAGCGCGCATGGGATGAAGCCTTGCGGCGCGTGTCCGCCTGCATTTCACTGGCGTTGCGGTCGCAAAGCATCAAACAACACCTCAATGCACTGGGGTTGCAGGCAATGATTGAGATAAGACGCGAAAACTGGCAGGCGGCCTTGACGGTCGCGCACGATGGCTTCAAGCGCGCCAACAAGCTGCGCCTGCCGGAAATGGCCGCGGACTTTGCCATGGATCTGGCCTATATTTTCGATGCCAAAGATATGCGGGACGCCGCGCGCGGGTATGTCGAGGTGGCGCACGCTGCCTTCGTGGCGCTTGGACACCAGGCAAAGGCAACGCTCGCGGCGCAGTTGCTGCGGCGGCTCACGTCAACTGAGTAGCCGGGCGCGTTTTGCGTACACTGTTCCAAGCAGCCTTCACCGCCGGCAAAATGTGTTGTTGCCGCGCTCAGTCTATGTGCGTATTTATAATGGCGCATTGCAATAATTGCCCCACTACAATAAGATATTTACGCATTCCAATAGCGTCTTCCCTGTCGATATCCCGTCGATCCGCTGGAATCGCCGTGGAATACCCATCATGAAACAGGATTTGGCCGCCGCCACCCCTGCCGCCCGCCTCGCCCTGGGCAAGGTTGCCTTGAAAAACAAGCAGGTGATCGACGCCTTGCGGCTGTTCCAGTCGATACTCGATGAGCCGGCCGCAGTGGCGCCGAAGCTGCGCACGCGCGCGCTGATGAACAAGGGCTTTTGCTTGCAGTCGCTGGAAAAGTGGGAGAGCGCCGAACTGGCGATCGGACAAGCGCTGGCGCGCACCTCGCGGCCGAAGGCGAAGTCGCTGTTCCGGCACGCGCAATGCCTGCTGAAGCTGCGCCGCACGGCGGCGGCGGCGGCGGCGCTGACCCTGGCGGTGAAGCGCGCGCCGCGCAATGCACGTTACCGCAAGACGCTCGACAGCGTGATGTGCAAGCTGGGCCAGGCCGGCCAGGTCGAAAGCGGCTTGCGCGCGCAATTACAGCGCGAGAGCGCCAACCTCGCTTTGTGGACGCGCCTGGTTGCGGTGCTGGAACTGGGCGACGACCATGCGGCGCTCGAGACGGCATGCCGCGCCGCGCTGGCCATCGATGGCGGCAACGCCGCGCTCCAGGCGCGCCACGGCGGCGCCCTGCGGCAGCTGGGACGTCACCAGGACGCGGCCGACGCCTACCGGCGCGCCCTCGCCTTGAATGAGAACGAGCCGCGCTGGCACGTCGCTCTCGCCGACAGCCTCAGCGCAGCACAGGACGGCGCATTCCGTCCCGCGCTGCGCCACACGCACACGCTGACCTTTTCGGGCAAGGCGCACGCCACCCTGTACATCGTCTTCAGCCCCTACAAGAACCGCCACATCCTGCTCACCCGCGCCTTCGACGGCGACACCCTGCACATCCACGAAAAGCGCCTGACCTATTACACCTACAACCGCGCGGCGCTGATGGAAGCGGTGGTGGACCTGGTGCGCGAACATGGTTATGCGCGGGTGTGCATGATCGGCGCCTCCAAGGGCGGCTTCGGCGCGCTGGCGGCGACCGCCATCGCCGCCGCCCGGCTGCCGGCAACGGCCTTCCACGCGGTGGCGTTTTCGCCGCAGACGGCGCTATGGCCGAAAAACGAAAACATCGCCCGGCTGCCGTCCTACAGCCAGTTCCTGAAGGCGTCGAAGTCCAGCGCGACGACCCGCGCCGACCTGCGCGAGAACGGCGCGCTGGACTGGCTGCGCACGCTCCGCGCCCCCAACCTGAGCGGCACCGTGGTGTTCGGCGACGCCTTCGAACGCGACAAGGTGGAAGCGTTGCGCCTGCAGGGCGTCGGCCACCTCGAACTGATGCCGATTCCGCTGTGGCCCCTGCACAGCACCGCCGCCCTGTTCACCCGCGAAGGCGAAGCGCTGCGACAGGTAGTGTCGGTGCGCTACGCCAAGGCCAGCGACGACGCCTACTTCACGCCGGCCAACGCCGAGGAACTGGCCGACCGTTTTTTCAGCAATCCGGACTCGCCCCGGTACAAGCTTGAATCCCTGCTGGCGCCGTGGCTGGCGGCGACGGCTTCGAAGCGCGCCGCGTAGGTGGATTTTTACCGGCCAGGCACTCTGCTTGTCCCGATTGCACGCCCCGCATGCATGTGAATCGAGCGCTTGTCATCAATCGAGGCAAGCGCTGGTTGCGGCCCTGCTGAAGTCATCGCGCCCCCACAATCGGCCTTGCCCTGGAAGGTGGCGCGGATCAGGGCCGGGCCAGCACCACGGTATTGCGTCCGTTCGCCTTGGCTTGGTACAAGGCGTCGTCGGCGCTGCGCAGCAGCGCGTCGGCGGCCATCGTCGGCGCCGGCCGCACCACCGCCACGCCAACGCTGATGCTGACCACGCCGGCAGCGGCGGCGGCATGCGGCAGCGCCAACGCCGCGATCGCCATGCGCAGGTGCTCGGCAATCCGGGCGGCGGAGGCGACATCGGTATCGGGCAGCACCACGCAGAACTCCTCGCCACCGTAGCGCGCCAACAAATCGCCCGGCCGACGCAGCGCGCCCTGCAGGCCGGCGGCCACTTGCGCCAGGCAGGCGTCGCCGGCCTGGTGGCCGTAACGGTCGTTGAATTTCTTGAAATGGTCGATGTCGAGCATGATGACGCCAATGCCGCTGCCGGCGCGCTGGCAGCGCGCCCATTCGCGCCGCAGCACGTCGTCGAAATGCCGGCGGTTGGCCAGGCCCGTCAGGGAGTCGGTCACCGACAAGCTGGCCAGCTTGCGGTTGGCGTCTTCCAGCTGGGCGGTGCGTTCGGCCACCCGCGCCTCCAGGCTGTCGTGCAGGCGCGCGTGGGCGATCGAGATCATCGCCTGCGCCGCCAACATGCGCAGGAACTCCACCCGCTCTTGCGTGAAGCAGCCTTCGACCAGGCTGTTTTCCAGGTACAGCAAGCCGTCGACGCGGCCGCCCTGGCGGATCGGCAGGCACATGACGGAGCGGGCGCCGTGGGCGCGCACGTGGGGATCGGCGGCGAACAGGGGGGCGTCGAGGATGCGTTCTTCGATGACGGCGGCGCCGCTGCGCAGCACGTAGCGCAGCACCGACAGGGGCAGTGCTACCGACGGGTCGGGCTCGCCGTGCAGGTCGACCGTGATCCCCGGCAGCACCCTCGATCCGCCGCCGTCGATATCCGCCTCCAGGCGCCACACCGCGCTGTCTCCGTCGCCATCGCCATCGCGCAGCAGCAGGCGCGCCACCTGCGCGCCGGAGTTTTCACGGACGATGGCGATCAGGCAGCCCAGCACCGCCCCCAATCCGACCTCGTTGCCGAGCGCCTGCGCCGCCTTCAGCAGCGAGGCCAGATCGAGGGCGTCGTTGCCGGCCGCGCGCGCCAGGGTGGTCCGGCCGTGCGCGGTGGTGGCGGCGCCGTCCAGCGTCATCGGCGCGCCCGCTTGCGGCGCGCGGCCCAGCCGCGCCAGCGGCAACGCCTGCAGGGCAGCCACCTTGGCATGCGCGCCCCACTGGCGGTAGCGGCCGATGGCGTCGCGCAGGAATACCGCCGCCACTTTCGGCTGGCCCTGGTCGACCCAGAACTGGGCGCACAATTCGTGGGCCAGCGCCTGGATGTTCACAAAACCGCCTTCGCCGGCGCTGTCGGCCCCCTGGCGGTAGGCACGTACGGCGCCGCCGACATCGCCGGCATTTCTCGCTTGTTCGGCCAGCACCAGCATGTGCATGGGGCCGGCATTGACGGCGGCGTGGCGCGCCCAGCCGGCCAGCTGCCCGACCAGCGGCGCCAGGCGCGCTTCGATGGCGGCGCGCTGTGTCGCAGCCAGTTCGCCGCGCAGCGCGCGCAGCCAGATCAGCGCCGCGTAAAAGGTCGCCTCAAGCACCTTGGCCTGGCCGCGCATGAGCTGCGTCACCAGCTCCAGGCGCGCCGCCAGCGCCTGCGCGTCGGCGGTGTCGAACAGGCAGGCGTTGCGCAGCTGGCCCTGCAGGTAATACGCCTGGTACAGCTTCGAGTCGCCGTAGCGGGTCATAAAATCGGCTTCGTCGAAGGCGATGTCGGCATCGGCATCGGCGCCGGCGGCGCCGTCCGCGCCCATCAGCAGCCGGATCGGCTGCACGGCGGCGGCCACGCAGCAGTCGGCCATGGCGTGCTGGCCGTTGGCGCGCATCAGCGCCAGGTCGCGGCGTACGGTGTCGAGCAGGTCGGGCAGATAGGCGCCGAGGGCGATGCGGTCGGTGGCGCGCACCGCCACCACCACGCCGACCTGGACGAAGTCGCCGATCTCCAGCGCCCAGCCGAGCGCTTCGTCGTACAGGGCGTCGGAGTCGCGCAGCGGGCGCGTCCAGTGGCTGGTGGCGGCGCCGAACATCAGGCTCGACAGGGTACGGGTCTGCAGGTTGGCGCGGCTGCGCGCAAGGCGCACGGCCATCGCGCCGAAGCGGTAGGCGGCGGCCGGATCGACGCCTTTGACCACCTGGATCATGGCAAAGCCGGTGTAGCCGACCGCGGTGAAATCGCTGTTGCCCTGTTCGATCGACAGGCGCGTCATCGCCATGATCATCATCATGCACAGCGGCTGCTGGCCGGCGTAGTAACCGGCCATCCACAAGCCCTGCATCAGCTGCATGGCGGCCACCGCCGCCGCGTCGCTCATGTCCGGCGCGGCCAGCAAGGCGTCGATGGCGGCCGGGCTGGCGGCGGCCGGATGGGCCAGCAATTCTTCGAACTGGCGCTCCGCTTCCCGGGTCAAGGCGCTCGGATCGGCCGGCACCGCAAACCCCAGCAGGGCCAGGCCTTCGCACTGCACGTCGATGGCGTCCTGCAGGCGGCCCTGCAGCTGGTACTGGTGCGCCTGCACGGCGATGCAGCGGACATGTTCGAGGCGGTCGGCGCTGGCGGCGCGCAGCTGCGGATAGAGCGCTTCGGCGCGGGCAAAATCGCCGCACAGGTAGGCCGCCTCGGCCGCTCCCAGCGCCAGCTCGAACCACAGGCCAGGATGCGGGCGCGCCTCCACCAACGCCAGCAGCGACAGGCCGATGTCATGGTGCGCCAGCGCCGCGCCGAACGCCG
>JAQGNM010000250.1 GCA_028291845.1 Massilia sp.
TGCGCCGTCAATTGCCGTTTCTGCTCGACCGGCAAGCAAGGCTTCAACCGCAATCTGTCGGTGTCGGAAATCATCGGCCAGTTGTGGATGGCCGAGTTCAAACTGCGCCGCACCAAGGGCATCGAGCCCGGTCCGAAAGGCGAGCGCCAGATCACCAACGTGGTCATGATGGGCATGGGCGAGCCGCTGCTGAACTTCGAGCCGACCGCCACGGCCCTGAAACTGATGCTCGACGATAACGCCTACGGCCTGTCGCGCCGCCGCGTGACCTTGTCGACCTCGGGCGTGGTGCCGATGATCGACCGGCTGGCGCAGGAAGTGCCGGTGGCGCTGGCGGTCTCGCTGCACGCCTCGAACGACAAGCTGCGCGACGGCCTGGTGCCCTTGAACAAAAAGTACCCGCTGCGCGAATTGATGGCGGCGTGCAAGCGCTACCTCGAATTCGCCCCGCGCGATTTCATCACGTTCGAGTATTGCATGCTCGACGGGGTCAACGACAGCGACGAGAATGCCCGTGAACTGCTGGCGCTGGTGAATGATCCGGTGGTCGGCGTGTCGTGCAAATTCAACTTGATTCCGTTCAATCCGTTTCCGGAAAGCGGCCTGCTGCGCTCGAAAAACCCGCGCATCAAGGCGTTCGCCCAAGTGCTGCTCGACGGCGGCCTGGTCACCACCATCCGCAAGACCCGTGGCGACGACATCGACGCCGCCTGCGGCCAGTTGGCCGGCGAAGTGCAGGACCGTACCCGCGTACAGCAGAGGATGGAAAAAATGGACGAGTACAAGAACAAGTACGGCGCCAATTTTGGCCGCATCGTGGAGATCGCTTCTTGATTGCCGCCGGGCGCCCGATGTTGGCGGCTCTGTTGGCATGCCTGTTTGCCGTCGTGCTGGCCGCCTGCGCCGGTGGCGCCGCGCGCGTCAGCAACGATTCGGCCGACATCAAGACGGCGTCCGACCAGACCACCGTGGAAAAACGCGCCTCGATCCGCCTGCAGCTGGCGGTCGGCTATTTTCAGGACGGCAAGCTGGAAGTGGCGCTCGACGAAGTCAAGCAGGCGATTGCCATCAATCCCGATTTTGCCGATGCCTACGGCGTGCGCGCGCTGATCTATGCGCAGATGGGCGAACTGAAGCTGGCCGACGAGAGCTACCAGCGCGCGCTGCGCCTGTCGCCGAACAACCCGGAGCTTTCCAACAACTACGGCAGTTTCCTGTGCCAGAACGGCCGCGCCGCCGAAGCCATGCGCTACTACGACGCGGCGATCAAGAATCCGGCCTACCAGTCGCCGTTCAAGGCCATGCAGAATGCCGGCTCGTGCAGCCTGCGCATGAAACAGAACGAGGCCGCCGAGCGCTATCTGCTTGACGCCTTGCGCCTCGAGCCCGATCATCCTGCCACCAACGCCTATCTGGCGCGGGTTTATTACGAGCGGCGCGACTATCAGCGCGCCGGATTTTTTATCAACCGCGTGAAAGCCACTGCCAAGCTCGACGACCTTGGCGCCGACGTCCTCTGGCTGGCGGTGCGGATCGACCGCCGCCTGGGCGACAAGGAATCGGAGGCGAGCATGGCGACCTTGCTGCGCCGCCACCATCCTGGTTCGGCCGAGTTCGCAGCCCTGCAACGCGGTGCATTTGATGAATGAGACAGGAAACAGCATGAGTTCAGAACGGCCAGATCAGGCGGACCTCGGCACGGCAGGCGCCGCCAACCCGGCGCACGCCGCCGCCGACAGCAATGCCGCGCCAGGCAAGATCCTCGCCGCCCAGCGCGAAGCGATGGGCTGGACCGTCGAGCAGGTCGCCGATCAGCTCAAACTGGCGGTGCGCCAGGTGGTGGCCCTCGAAGCGGGCGACAGCGCCGCGCTGCCGGGCCCGGCCGTCGTGCGCGGTTTCGTGCGCGCCTACGCCAAGATCGTGCGCCTCGACCCGATCCCGCTGGTGGCCAAGATTTCGCTCGACACCCCCGGGCCCAGCGACGCCAGCCACACCCATTTGCGCCACAACAAGCCAGCTTCGTTTTCGGAAGTGCGCTTCCCCAGCCACGGCAAGCGCGCCGCGCTGCCGATCGTGCCGGTCCTGGCGGTCGTGGTGGTGGTCGGCGCGGTCGCCGCCGCCTGGCATTTCGGCCTGGTATCGAAGTTGAGCAACCGCGGCGACAGTGCCGTGGCGACCAGCACCGTGGCCGCGCCGATCACCGCGCCGGCAACATCGACCTCGACATCAACGCCGCTGGTGGGCGCGGCCACGACGGCCGTGCCGACCTTGCAAAACCCGTCGGTGCCGCTGATTTCCGTGCCGCCGCCGAGCGCGGTGACGCCGGGTTCGCCGTCAGCCGGCGTTGTGTCCGCGGCGGTGCCCACGGCCCCGGCGAGCGCGGCAGCGGCGGCAGGCGCCAACGCGCTGGTGGTGACAGTGCGCGAGGATTCCTGGATTGAAATTCGCCGCGCCAAGGGCGCACCCTTGATTGCCCGCCTGGTCAAGGCGGGCAGCACGGAAAGTTTTGAAATTACCGAACCGGTCACCATGGTGGTCGGCAAGCCGGCCGCCGTCAGCGCTACCCTGCGCGGCACCGCGGTCGATCTGCCGGTCGCCGCCAGCGGCGCGGTGGCCCGCGTCAGTCTGAAGTAAATGTAAAAGCACGCGGCAGCGATCCTGCCCGCCATGGCGGGCAAGGCCGAATACCCATTAACAGTACAGCAGAACAATTCAAGCATATGTCTTCTTCCAACATGGCGATTCCCTCCGGTCCGATGAGCCGCCGCGCCAGCCGCAAGGTGCTGATCGCGCATGGCGCACGCCAGGTGTGGGTGGGCGGCGACGCCCCCGTGGTGGTGCAGTCGATGACCAATACCGACACGGCCGATGCGGTCGGCACCGCGATCCAGATCAAGGAACTGGCGCGCGCCGGTTCGGAAATCGTCCGCATCACGGTCGACCGGCCGGAAGCGGCCGCCGCCGTGCCCTACATCCGCGAGCAGCTCGACCGCATGGAAATCGACGTGCCCCTGGTGGGCGACTTCCATTACAACGGCCACACTTTGCTGCGCGACTATCCCGACTGCGCCCGAGCGTTGTCGAAATA
>JAQGNM010000264.1 GCA_028291845.1 Massilia sp.
GGATGTCATAACAGTGCGGTTCCGTTCGAAAGTGGGGTGACGCCCAGGTGCTTGGCCAGGGTGGCGCCGATGTCGGAAAAACTCGGAGAAACAGGCAGCGCACGCGGCGCCACGCCCGGACCGAAGAAAATCATCGGAATGTGCTCGCGCGTGTGATCCGAGCCGTGCCAGATCGGGTCGCAGCCGTGGTCGGCGGTGATGACGACCAGGTCGCCTTCTTTTAATTTCGCCATGAATTCGGGCAGGCGCGCGTCGAGCTCGTGCAAGGCATTCGAGTAGCCGGCGACGTCGCGGCGGTGGCCGAAGTGCTGGTCGAAGTCGACGAAGTTCACGAACGTCAGCGACTTGTCGCCCGCTTCGTCCGCGACCTTCAACAGGGCGTCGAACAAGGCCATGTTGTCAGGACCTTTGACCACGCGCGAGATGCCCTGCGCGGCAAAGATGTCGCTGATTTTACCAAGGCCGATCACTTCCCCGCCCTCGTCCTTGACGTGGTCGAGCAGGGTTTTCGACGGCGGCGGCACGGCGTAATCGTGGCGGTTGCTGGTGCGCTTGTAGTTGCCGTTTTCGCCGGTGAACGGACGGGCGATGATGCGGCCGCGGTTGTACGGCTTGACCAGTTCATAGGCCTGCTCGCAGATGGCATATAAACGATCGAGACCGAAGTGCTCTTCGTGGGCGGCGATCTGCATCACCGAGTCGCCCGAGGTATAAATGATCGGTTTGCCGCTGGCGACGTGTTCGTCGCCGTGCTTGTTGATGATCTCGGTACCGGAGGCGTGGCAATCGCCCAGGAAGCCCGGCACGCCGGACAGTTCCTGCAATTTGGTGGTCAGTTCAAGCGGGAACGACGGCACCGTTTTCGGAAAATAGCCCCAATCGAAATTGACCGGCACGCCGGCGATTTCCCAGTGGCCGCTCTGGGTGTCCTTGCCGGTCGAGCGCTCGGCGGCGGCGCCGTAGGCCCCCGTAAAACCGTCGCGCATATTAAAACCGGCGGCCCATTCGCCGCAGGCGCTGTGGGCGGCGGCGGCGAGGCCGAGGCGCTCCAGGTTCGGCAGCTGCATCGGCTTGCCCGAGTCAAACGCCCACTTGGCGATATGGCCGAAGGTGTTGGCGCCGACGTCGCCGAATTTGTCGGCGTCGGGCGCCGCGCCCAGGCCGAAGGAGTCGAGTAACAGGATGAATGCGCGGGACATTTTATTTAGGCCTTAAAAAATCAAGCTTGCTCGCGTGGGGTCTTCGCCACGTTTTCCAGGAATGCCAGGATCAGGGTCACCAGGTCCTTGGCGCCGATGGCGGCGTATTTCAAAGTCTGCTCGTGCGACAGCGGGAATGGCGACATGCCCTCCGCCAGGTTGGTGATGACCGACACGCCGGTGACCTTCAAGCCGCAGTGGCGTGCCGACACCACTTCCGGCACCACCGACATGCCGACCACGTCGGCGCCCAGTTTGGCCATCATGCGGATCTCGGCGGCGGTCTCGAAGTTCGGGCCCGCATACGCAATGAACACGCCCTCGTGCAGGGTGATGTTGTTATCCGCCGCGCTCTGCTTGACCAGATTGCGGATGTCGGCGTCGTAGGCGTTGGCCATGCTGAAGAAACGCGGGCCGAAGCGGTCGTCGTTGGGGCCGACCATCGGCGTGCCCGGCAACCAGTTGATATGGTCGGTCAGGGCCACCAGCGAACCGGCGTCGACTTCGGGACGCAGGGAACCGGCCGCATTGGTCACGAACAGCATTTCGCAGCCCAGCAGTTTCAAAGTGCGCACGGCGGAAGTCATCACGCCCATGCCGTATCCCTCGTAGAAATGGCCGCGGCCCTTCATGCAGACGACGTCGACGCCGGCCAGGGTGCCCAGCACCAGTTCGCCTGCGTGACCGTGCACGGTGCTGATCGGGAAGCCCGGCAACTCGTCGAAGCCGATAGCGACGGCATCCTGCATCTGTTCGGCCAGCACGCCCAGCCCCGAGCCGAGAATCAGCGCCACGCGAGGCGTGAAACCAGGTTTGCGCGCGCGGATCAGGTCGGCGGCTTCGAACGGGGTGTTGTTGGACATGCGGGTTCCTTGATGAGTTGGTCGATGCGCGGGGCGAGAAGGGCGCGGGCGCCGGTATTATAACTATGCGGGAACATCGATATGTATGGCAAATACTGTTTTTCTTGGCGATTTATATCGCCTGCATATAAATTCGCAACTAGATTGCTGGATGCTCATCCCACTCCCCTGACTAATCAATCGCCGATTGACCGTCTTTAAACATTTGTTTAATATTGCAAACAAATGTTTAAACCGCGCTCATGACCGATACCTCCAAAAAAGACCAGCTGTACGAAATGATCAAGGCCAACCCTTTCATTTCGCAACAAGAACTCGCTGTGCAGCTGGGCCTGTCGCGCTCCGCGGTGGCCGGCTACATCGCCGGCCTGATCCGCGAACGGCGCCTGCTGGGGCGCGCCTACGTGCTGCCTGGGCGCCGTCCGGTGTCCTGCATCGGCGCGGCCAACCTCGACCGCAAACTGCGCTCGCTGGCCACCCTCAAGATGGGCACCTCGAATCCCGCCCGCCAGGACGAATCGTTCGGCGGCGTGGCCCGCAATATCGCTGAAAACCTGGCCCGCATGGGGGCGCCGGTGGCCTTGACCACCGCCGTCGGCGACGATTCGTCCGGCCGCGCCCTGCTCGCGCACGCCCAGTCGGCCGGCATCGACACCAGCGCCACCCTGATCTTGGCCGGCACCTGCAGCGGCACCTACACCGCGGTGCTGGACGACCATGGCGAAATGCTGGTGGCCCTGGCCGACATGGATTTGTATGACGCCATCACCCCGGCCTTCCTGGCCGAACAAAGCGGCCACCGCGCCCTGCCCGCCCTGACCGTGGCCGACCTGAACCTGCCGCTCGAGACCATCGCCGCGCTGCTGCTCGAGGCCGTGCGTAGCGCCGTGCCGCTGGTGATCGTCGCCGTCTCGCAGCCGAAAATGGCGCGGCTGCCGCCAGACCTGACCGGCCTGCGCCTGCTGATCCTCAACCAGGGCGAGCTGGAAACCCGGGTCGGCTACCCGCTGCGCACCGACGCCGAATTTGCCGCCGCCTGCGCGCTGGTGCGCTCGCAAGGGGCGCAGGACGTCATCGTCACCCGCGGCGGCGCCGGCCTGTTTTATACGCGGCGCGACGGCCAGCTCCGTCAATTGGCGGCGTTGGACGCCGCCGTGGTCGACGTCACCGGCGCCGGCGACGCCTTTGCCGCCGCCGTCTGCTGGTCGCTGCTGCACGGCAGCGATGACCTCGACCTGGCCTGCCGGCGCGGCTTGAAGTTATCCGCCATGACGCTCGAGTGCGAGCAAACCGTCTGCCCATGGCTGGGCGCCGACAGCCTCGACGACATTGACAATTTCGATGCCGCCGGGCCGCTCGCGCTCGCCACCTTCAACGCCCTCTATTAACGCCTTTTATTAAAGGTCAAGGAACCGCCCCATGCAACAGTACCTGCTGTTTTCCCCCGAAGTGGCCGCCGCGCGCAGCGCCGGGATTCCCATCGTCGCCCTTGAATCGACCATCATCTCGCACGGCATGCCCTACCCGCAAAACGTCGAAACGGCGCGCGAAGTCGAGCAGATCATCCGCGATGGCGGCGCGGTGCCGGCAACGATCGCCGTCATCGGCGGCAAAATCTGCATCGGCCTGTCGAACGACCAACTGGAGCTGCTCGGCAGCGCCCCCCATGCCTTGAAAGTGAGCCGGCGCGACCTGCCCTTCGTGGTGTCCACCGGCGCGCTCGGCGCCACCACGGTGGCCGCCACCATGATCTGCGCGGCGCTGGCCGGCATCGACGTGTTCGTCACCGGCGGCATCGGCGGCGTACACCGCGGCGCCGAAACCAGCTTCGATATCTCCGCCGATCTGCAGGAACTGGCCCGCACCAATGTCGCCGTGGTGTGCGCCGGCGTCAAATCGATCCTCGACATCGGCCTGACCCTGGAATACCTGGAAACCCACGGCGTGCCGGTGATCAGCGTCGGCCAGCCGGGCTTCCCGGCGTTTTTCACGCGCGAGAGCGGGTTTAAAGCGGACTTCCAGATGGACAGCGCCGAGCAGCAGGCCGCGTTCATTCACACCAAGCGCGCGCTCGGCCTGCAAGGCGGCGTGGTGCTGGCCAACCCGGTGCCGGAGAAGGACGCCATGCCCTTGGCGGAAATCGACGCCATCACCAGCCACGCCCTGGAAGAAGCGCGGCTGCAGGGCATCATGGGTAAACAGGTCACGCCGTTCCTGCTCTCGCGCATCAAGGAGTTGACCGAAGGGCGCAGCCTGGCCACCAATATCGCGCTGGTCAAGCACAATGCGGTGGTCGGCGCCAAACTGGCGGTGGCGCTGCACGGCCGCCGCCCGCTATGATAAGGCTTCATTAAAAGCGAGCCGCCATGTCCATCGACCTGAAGCAACTGAAATACTTCCTGGCCGTCGCCGAAGAAAAAAGTTTTAGTCGCGCCGCCGAGCGCCTGCACATTTCGCAGCCGCCCCTGTCGCAGCAGATCATGAAGCTCGAGAGCGAGCTTGGCGTCAAGCTGTTCGCCCGCACCACCCGCACCTTCGAACTGACGGTGGCGGGCAAGGCGCTGATGGCCGAAGCGTCCGACCTGCTCGGGCGCATGCGCATGACCATCGACACCATCCGCCAGATCGACCGCGGCGAAGTGGGCCGGCTGCGCGTGGGCATCGTCGGCTCGGCCATGTGGGGACCGATCCCCAGCCTGCTCGAACAGTTCCAGACCAATTTTCCGAAGGTCACCTGGACCCTGCACGAACTGGGACCGAACGTGCAGTACGAAGCGCTGCGCGCCAAGCAGATCGACGTCGGCTTCTGGAGAGAACCGGCGCTCGACGCCGACGACCTCAAACACGACAACCTGCGCCAGGCGCTGTGCTTTCGCGAGAACGTCTGCGTGGCGGTGAACGAACACAGTCCGCTGGCCGCGCGCGCCAGCATCGATTTGATCGACCTGGCCGGCCAGCCCATGCTGACCCTGGCGCAAGACAAATCCTCGTTCCCCCGCTACCTGATCCAGTGCTGCGTCGATGCCGGCTTTCAGCCGACGATTTTTCAGGAAGCGTTCGAACCGCAAACTTTATTGGCGATGGTCGGCGCCGGCCTGGGCGTGGCGCTGATGCCGGAAACCACCAGCCGCATCGGCTGGCCCGGCGTGGTGTTCGTGCCGATCGACAATCCCCCATCAGCCAATTTGTACATCGCTTACACGGCGCAGGACGACGCCCCGGTGGTGCGGGCGTTTCTGAACATCTTGAATCTTGCCGCGGCAGTGTGAGCGACACGATATATATAGCGATCATATAAATCGATAACATAAATCGTATTTGCCGAACAACTGGCTCTGATGCATCGTTGACCATTGGCGATACATAAGACACACAAGAGACAAGCGGTAACGCCTCGATCGCACGCATCCTGCGAGAATGGGCCGGTTCTCGCTGCACTGCGGCAATTGCGCGCGTCCATCAGTTACTATTAAGCTACAGCCCCTCCCAACGCAGCGCTTGCGGCGGGTACAATACCGGTATTCCCTGGAGGCTTCATGAAATTTATGCAACGAATTCCGCAACTCAGTCTATCGATCGCAGCCGTCCTCGTCGCCACCAGCGCGCACGCTGCCGATCCGAAACTGGGCATCGTTTATGATGCCGGCGGCAAGTTCGACAAATCGTTCAATCAGTCCGCCTTCGAAGGCGCCAACCGCTTCAAGGCTGAGACGAAGATCAATTTTATTGAAGTGCAAGCCAGCAGCGATACCCAGGCCGAGCAAGTGTTGCGTGGCCTGGCCCGCAAAAAGCTCGACCTGATCGCCGCCATCGGTTTCTCGCAGACCCAGGCCGTGCAAAAAGTCGCAGCTGAATTCCCGAACGTAAAATTCGTGCTGATCGACAGTATCGCCAAGGGCAATAACATCAATTCCGTGTTGTTCAAGGAAGAAGAAGGTTCCTACCTGGTCGGCGTGGCCGCCTCGATGGCGTCGAAATCGAAAAAACTCGGTTTTGTCGGCGGCATGGATATTCCCCTGATCCGCGCCTTCGCCTGCGGCTACAGCCAGGGCGCCAAAGCCAACAACCCGAAAGTTGAAATCCTGCAAAACATGGTCGGCACCACCAGTGCCGCCTGGAACGACCCGGCCAAGGGCGGCGAGCTGGCGCGTGCGCAGTTCGACCGCGGCGTCGATGTGGTGTTCGCCGTTGCCGGCGGCAGCGGCATGGGCACCTTGCAGACCGCCAAGGAAAAGGGCAAGCTGGCGATCGGCGTCGATTCGAACCAGAACTACCTGCATCCGGGCACCAAGTTGACCTCGATGGTCAAGCGCGTCGACGGCGCCATTTACGACTCCTTCATGGCGGTCAAGAACGGTACCTGGAAACCGGGCGTGAGCTACCGCGGCCTGAAAGAAGGCGGCGTCGACTGGGCGCTCGACAAGGACAACCGCGCCGTGGTCTCGCCGGAGATCGAAAAGAAGGTCAACGAAGCCAAGGCTGCCATCATCAACGGCAAGATCAAGGTCATCGACTACCGCGCAGGCAGCAGCTGCCCGGTCTGATTTCAGCATCTTAAGAAGAGCGCGCCGCACCGGATGATCCGGTCCGGCGCGCTTTTAAATACCAAACTCAATTGACCTCTATGCAGCCAGCCGTAGAATTTCGCAATATCTCCAAAGCCTTCGGGCGGGTGCAGGCGAACGCCGACGTCAGTTTCACCATCGCCAAGGGATCGATCCACGGGGTGATCGGCGAAAACGGCGCCGGCAAGTCGACCCTGATGAGCATTCTGTACGGCTACTACAATGCCGACAGCGGCCAGCTGCTGATCGACGGCCACAGCCGCAACATCCGCACCAGCCACGAGGCAATCGCGCTCGGCATCGGCATGGTGCACCAGCACTTCATGCTCGTGGAGAACATGACGGTGCTCGATAACGTCATGCTGGGCACCGAGGGCGGCTTCAGACTGGCCGCCCACCGCGCCGCCACCGAGGCGAAATTGCGCGAGATCTGCCAGCGCTACCGCCTCGACGTCGACCCGCTGGCGACCATCTCGGATTTGTCGGTGGGCGCCCAGCAGCGCGTCGAAATTCTCAAGCAGATCTACCGCAGCGCCAAT
Organism: Massilia sp.; assembly: GCA_028291845.1. GTDB lineage: Bacteria > Pseudomonadota > Gammaproteobacteria > Burkholderiales > Burkholderiaceae_D > JAFCUW01. The sequence continues at coordinate 7,167 of JAQGNM010000264.1, forward strand.
ATCCTGATCCTCGACGAGCCGACCGCCGT